>JALAGS010000136.1 GCA_022712315.1 Sphingobacterium sp.
CCATTCCGAACAGAGCAGTCAAGCCCGCCAGAGCCGATGGTATTGCCGTAACAGGTGGGAGAGTAGGTCGGTGCCTTTTTTTACACGGAAGCCCTTGCTGGAAACAGTCAAGGGCTTCTTCGTTTTAGGTACTTCCGTAATTCCGTGAGGTCGCTGTGCTGTAGCGGTGTGACGCATCGTTATATCCCTTAAACCAGATGCTCGCTTGCCGTTACTTCCGCTGATTCCTTACCACTATCTCGTCTAGACTAAACTTCCTTATCCAAATTGATCCTCAGCGGGCGGATGCCTTATCTCTATAATCCTTAAATTGGATATTCTATTGTTCATGAGAAACCATATTAATAGTTTTATATTTATTGGTAGGCTGATAAACTTTACTGTAATATACTGTTTGCTTCAGAACGTAAAACTGCGAAAATTGCCTGTTGAAAGTTTTGAAAAGAGCCGTATATTTGAGGATATTAACTTATAAATGAAAAAAGCTACATTATTCAAGTTATGCCAGATGATGGCACTTATTTTTTTGTGTTTACTTGCAACAGCAATATATGGTCAGAAAAAATACATTGATACTGATAGCATTATTATGATGGACGGGAGTAATTTATATGGAAAAGTTTCTTCGGTTACAGATGATAAATTGACACTGGATGATGGAAATGCAAAGATGGATTTTTATCCAAGCCAAGTTTATCGTGTTTATCAAAATAGTAAAGGAAAAATATTTGCTCCTTCTTATATAGAAAAGGGTTTAGAAAAGGTGAAAAATTCTGAACCTCAGATGTTTCGCATAAATAAGGAAAAGTCAGGAGAAATAAGATTTGCGGAATTAGTCCAAGATGGAGAAATAATGGTCTATTATTTCAAAAGCTCCGCTCTTGCAGTGGGAGGAGGGACATCGGGGGCTCTCTTTGGATTTACAACAACGAAGTATTGGTGCGCTCTTAAGCGTTCTTCGGGGCAAATAATCGAATTAAATGATGTTGTAAAGGATATATTAGGGCACGATGTGAAAGAGAGAGCCAAAAATTTATCCGTTTTGATAAAAGACGAACCTAAGTTATTAGAGCAGTTTCTGCTTGAACGAAAATATAGTTATAAATTGTTTTTAGATTATATAAAGAGGTACAATAAAATTGTTTGCGCTAACAACTTGAACGAGCACACTCTCTCGGAAGGTTTAGTTTATTAAGTTACAGGCTTCATAATTGAAGCCTGTAACTAGTTTGTATAATCAAATAAAATCTACTCTTCCGTATAAAAGTCGATCAACGAGGCGATATATGGATCTTCCCATCCATCTGAGATATTTTCAAAGTCTTCCTCAGGTATATTTGTCTGCCTTATTTCTAGGGAAGTTCCTTTTTTATGTTCATGCAGCTTTAAGGTGACAATAGAAGGAGCTTCTGTCTCCCCGAAATACCATTCTTGTACAATTTTTGTGGAGGGCTCTAATTCCAGGAACCTGCCACTAATAGCCCCATCCCATAAAGAGAATTCTCCATTGACAGTAGCGTCGATAGACACAAGGTCGCCTGTCCATAGACGAGCAGTAATTTCGGTCGTTAATGCAAGATACAGCTCTTCTGGAGTTGCAGGAATGATTGCATATTTCTTGAATTCTTTCATGGTGTAAAGTTACTCTTTCTTGTAATTTACCACTTATTTTGACTTCATTTTTATTTATCTTAATTTTATCGCAAACTATTAGGACAACATGAGTAATTTTCTGCCGAATTCTTTAGTGAAAAAATTAGGGACCAATCCATTATTTGATACCAATGCATTTATTAAGATACACGAAGAAGGTATTCGGGCTACAGCAATACGCTTGAACCCCAATAAACTGGAGGATTGCCCGTTTCCGAATACTGGACAGGTTCCTTGGTGTAGTGTTGCTTATTATCTTCAGGATCGACCAGTATTTACATTAGATCCTTTATTTCACGCTGGAGCATATTATCCACAAGATGCTTCTTCTATGTTCATAGATCATATCAATCAAAGTTTAGAGTTACATACAGAAAGTATCCGGGCCTTGGACTTATGTGCTGCCCCGGGAGGAAAGTCTACCTTATTAAATAGCAGTTTACATCCGGAATCGCTCTTGGTTGCAAATGAAATTATTAAAACAAGGGTTACGATCCTACAAGACAACTTAATGAAATGGGGAAATGCAAATACTGTAACCACAAATAACGACCCCGCTGCATTTAATCGTCTTCCAGGATATTTTGATTTGATGGTTGTTGATGCGCCGTGTTCGGGTTCTGGAATGTTTAGAAAGGATGCCGACGCCATAGATGAATGGTCTGAAGCGAATGTGAAGCTTTGCAATGAAAGACAGCAGCGAATTTTAGGTGAAAGTTTGTCCGCTTTAAAGAAAGGTGGGTATTTATACTATTCGACTTGCTCCTATTCCGTAGAGGAAAATGAAGATATCGTCGATTGGCTATTGGATAGTGGTGATTTTGAATCCATTGAAATACCTATTGATGAAAACTGGGGTATTGATCATACAACTTCTGATAAACATCATGCTCATGGTTATCGTTTTTATCCTCATAAATTAGGTGGAGAGGGGTTTTTTATTGCTGTTTTGAAAAAGGTCGGTGAACAGGAAACTTTCAACAGAAAGCGAATTAAACCAGAGAAATCAGATGTACCTAAAGGGATTTTGAATAATTGGGTTTCGGATGGAGACAATTTCCATACCTTTCTTCATCATGAAGACGTCTATGTTTTCCCAAAAATGTATGAAAGTGATCTGAAGTATCTCCAAAATGTACTTTACCTTAAGAATGCGGGTACGAATGTCGGTAAGCTTAATAGAAAAGAGCTGATACCAAGTCATGCATTGGCTTTAAGTAATCATTTGAAGAGAGACTTCCAATCTGTAGAGTTATCGCTTGAGGATGCTCGAAACTACCTTAGAAAAGAGAACGTGGCAGTTGATACAATTCCTGCAAATATTCAAGGCTGGGCTATCGCCAGTTTTCAAGGGAGATCATTGGGTTGGATGAAAGTATTGGCCAATCGTATTAATAATTATTACCCAAAGGAATTGAGGATTGTAAATTTATAAGACTGGGGGGCTTAGTTCGTAAAAAGCGGTGTGAGAATTAAGTTTAGGAAAGCTTTACGATAATTGAACAGATGTCTTTGGCGACTTCTTCTTTTGATTTTAGACTAAACTCATTGGTATTTCCAGATCGATCGATGATGGTAACCTTATTCGTATCTGTGGCGAAGCCAGCTCCTTTATCCTGCATGGAATTGAGCACAATAAAATCCAGGTTTTTCCGGATCAATTTGTCTTTTGCATTTTCGAGCTCATTATTGGTTTCCAATGCAAATCCAATGAGTAACTGCTTTTCTCTCTTTTTCGCCCCTAAAGTAGCCAGAATATCCGCTGTTTTCTTTAGTTCGATAGAGAACTCATTTTCTTTCTTTTTTATTTTTTGAGTAGCAACTTCAACTGGCGTGTAGTCTGCAACTGCAGCGCTCATTACAACAATATCTGCATCTTCGAAATATGTTTCACAAGCGTTTAACATCTCAGCAGCTGATGTTACCGAAATTGTATGAACACGATCTGGTGCTTTTAGGGAACTAGGACCTGATACCAATGTGACGTCTGCACCAAGTATTTCAAGTTGTCTGGCGATAGCATAGCCCATCTTTCCGCTAGAATGATTGCCAATGAAACGGACCGGGTCTATAGCTTCATAAGTGGGGCCTGCAGATACTAAGGCTTTCTTTCCAGATAAAGGCAGTTCCTGCGCTGAAAATTTAACCAAAAAATTCATTATTTCTTCGGGTTCAGCTAGACGTCCTTCGCCTACTAATCCACTAGCTAGTTCTCCATTCCCCGGGGGAATCAAGATATTGCCATAAGAACTGAGTTTACTGATATTGGCCTGCGTGGATGGATGTTTCCACATATCTAAATCCATTGCTGGCGCAAATAGTACTGGACATTTCGCTGATAGATATACGGCTGTTAGGAGGTTGTCGCAAAGTCCATTGGCCATCTTGGCAATTGTATTTGCTGTTGCAGGAGCGACTACAATGTAATCCGCATTTAGTGCAATTTCGACATGATTATTCCATTCTCCGGTATTCGGCTGATAATAATCTATCAAGACAGGGTTTTTGGAGAGTGTGGAAAGGGTAAGCGGAGTAATAAAGGCTGTAGCCTCTTTTGACATGATTACATTAACTTGGGCATCTGCTTTTACAAGAAGGCGGATGAGGGATGCAATCTTGTATGCGGCAATACTGCCGCATACAGCAATTACAATATTTTTCCCAGCTAAAGCCATTTTCTAAGGATTAGTCCTGCTCTTTTGAAGGATTTCTGTAGTACACTTTATCGTGTAAAAATTCATCGATAGCAACCAAAGTAGGCTTTGGCATGCGCTCGTAATGTTTTGAAATCTCTATTTGCTCGCGGTTTTCGAATACCTCTTCCAAGTTATCGTTGTTACTTGCAAATTCAGCAAGTTTTCCGTTCAATTCTTCTTTAATGTCTACTGCAATTTGGTTCGCGCGTTTAGAAATAACTACAATAGATTCATAGAGATTGTCAGTTCCTTTGTCCAATTGTCTCAAGTCACGTGTAACTGTAGAGTTTGGAATTGAATTGTTATTTTTTTGACTCATCTTTTTGGGTATTTTCTTTTTCTTTTTTCGCCTTTTGTTCTTTGATATAAGTTTCCTGCTCTGCAAGGGCCTTATTATAATCTTTTACTTGAGAGAGGGCCGTTTTAATCCCTTTTTCCGAATCTTCGCGAATGGATTCTGCCTCTTTCATGTGTTTGCTATTTGGAAAATTACTTGCGAAGTTACGGTAATAATCCAAGGCTTCATCAAATCTGCTTTCTTGTTTCAGGAAGATACTTTTAGATGCGTAGATATATTGCGCTTTTAACGTTAAAAACTCAATTTCTTCTGCGTATTTTGTATCCGGATATTCTTTTAGTACGTTCTGTAATGCAATAACGGCTGCTCTATAATCATCATTAAGCCCCATATCGTAATAGAGTCTCGCGTTGGCAAAGGCTTTAAGCTCAAGCTTATCTCTCAATTTCTGTATAAGATCTGATGCTTCTTTTGATCGTTCCGATTCTGGATAAAGATTGACAAAGAGCTGTAAAGCATCAATTGCTTTCTTCGTATTAGCTTGATCTAAGGTCGATCTTGGAGAATCCAAATAATAACAATAGGCATGCATAAATCTACATTCCTCTGCTCTTGGACTGTTTGGATAAACATCCGAAAAATCTTTAAAGTGATAGGCCGCTGAAGTGTAATCTTTCAGACGGTAGTTGGCAAATGCCAAATAATAGTAAATATTTTCTGCTTCAGCTTGTCCACGGAATTTGGTCCGCAAGTCATCAAACAAAACTAATGCCTTTGTATATTTCTTTTTCTCATAAAGTTTTACTGCCTCTTCGTACTTTTGAGCGATATTATTGCTTGCGCGCAATTTCTCAAATTTACTCTTACAACCAGTAAACACCAATAGAAACATCATGCCGGCACAGATAGCCGCTATACGCCTATTTAAAAACATTTTACAAAGATAGTGAATTTGTTATACTAATCAATTAAATTTTACTGCGCAATATAGTTTAATAATTATTTGATCGCAAAAACAACATTTCTTATTAACATTCTTTAACTCGATTGAACCAAATATCCAGGTATAATGTCATATACTTGTTGTTTTTCTGCTGGTAGTGCCGGTTAAAAATATGCATTTTGAAATATTTGATTATCTTTACATATTACAATCATTGAATAGCATTAAGAGTATGACTTTAAAAGAAAAAGTTGAGCAAGCATTAGATACCTTGAGACCATATTTGGAAACTGATGGCGGAAATGTGAGTGTTGAAGAGATTACAGCGGATAATGTCGTGCGTTTAAAATTATTGGGAGCTTGCGCTTCATGTTCAATGAGCATCATGACCTTTAAGGCTGGTTTGGAGCAAGCAATTCGAAAGGCTGTTCCTGAAATTACAGGAGTGGAGGCTATCAATTTAACGGATCCCGATTCCCCAGACGCAACTTTACCATCTGCTAATTAGTTTTTCCTATTAACACAATTTAACGGCTAGCTCGGCTACTTTTGCTTAAATTTGTTTTATGAAGTTGCTGATTTCTCTATTATCCACTGTATTTGTACTTTTTGGATCCTCTGCATTA
Organism: Sphingobacterium sp.; assembly: GCA_022712315.1. Classification (GTDB taxonomy): domain Bacteria; phylum Bacteroidota; class Bacteroidia; order Sphingobacteriales; family Sphingobacteriaceae; genus Sphingobacterium. The sequence continues at coordinate 6,217 of JALAGS010000136.1, forward strand.
CGTGCTCAGGAAAGAAAGATTATCCAATATTCCGGTATTGTAACAACGGTTGGGTCAGGTCTTCCAGTGGGTTATGTGACTGTTACAAATTTGTCTTTTAGAAACGAAGCTTTTGCAGCAAATAACGAAGGGTATTTCTCTTTTGTAGCACACGTAGGGGATACAATTCGTTTTACTTCTGTTGGTTTTGACCCTTTAGTCGTTACTATTCCTGAAGTCTCAGGAGATAAATATACCGCAAATATCATAATGCAAAACTTAGTTACGGAACTCCCGATGGTAACCCCTTACCCATGGGCAAGTATCGAAGAGTTTAACATTGCATTTATGAATCTAGACGTTTCTGAAGATAATATCGTGAGGGCAAGAAGATCATTGTCTTACGAGTCTTTAGCCGCGATGGCTGCAGTCATACCGCGTGATGGTAACGAAATGCGCTCCATTAACAATGCGCAGAGCTTTAATACAATGAATAATAAAGTCATCAACCAACGTTATGCTAATCCGTTGTTGAATCCATTTGCATGGGGTAGTTTAATCCAACAGATTACAAAAGGAAATCAGAGCCGAAAAAGCTCAAATTATTAATCAGTAGTCTTTAATTTATTTAGTTCTCGGACACTTAGCGTAGCTGAGAAATAGGAAACTAGACCAGAGATTCCGCTGACCGTTAGGAATACCAAAACATAGTCACCCCATTTACTGACCATAGGATAACTGTCAATAATTGTATTTGCTCCATCTTCAACCCGAATGATTCCATAGGTTGATTGAATGTAATTAAATATGCCGCCAATCAACAAACCGAGCACACAGCCAATAATACCTATCATAAGACCTTCATAAAAGAAAATACGCTGAATTAGATGATCAGCTCCCCCTAACCCCTTCAGAATCGTCATATCCTTTTGTTTATCCAGTACGAGCATGGTTAAGGAGCCAACAATATTAAAGATCGCAATCACACTGATTAAGGTCAGTATAAAAAAGACGACCCAGCGTTCGACACGGACATTTTTATACAATGTAGGATTTTGTTTTTCTCTATTTTTGACAATGTAATCAGCGCCTATTTTCTTTTGCAATGTCTCCCCAAACGAGTTGACATCTACACCTTCCTTTAAATAAAATTCGATAGATGAGACACGGTCATATTCCCCAAGAACTTCTTTAGCAAATGAAATCGGTGTGATAATTAAATTGTCGAAATCTTGTTGATAGCGCAATACCCCTCCCGGAGCAATAGATCGAATATTGAACTCCTCAGCAGGATTGGATGAATTCTTTACACCCTTTCTTGGGGAATATACTTGAATCAGTTCCGAAGAGTTTTGCATGGGAATTGCCAAATTAGCCTGTACGCTTGCACCTAGCATGGCCAGGTCGCTAGAGTCATGAGTAAGTTTGTATTGACCATCCACAATGATACTGTCGTCGGTCCTTTTACTTAGGGATTGGGGCTCGATTCCTTTTATATTTGCTATAAATTGCCGATTTGAATATTGTAATAACACTTTCTCTTGTAGAACCTCGGTATAGTGAATTACGTTGGAATCTTTTCGTAGTTCGTTGAATACAGCCTGTTTGCTATCAAAAAGTTTTCCTTTCTTGGGTTCGATTTTGAGCTCCGGTGCAAATTTACTGTACATAGACAGGATGAGTTGTTCCATTCCATTGAATGAAGACAACAAGATAATCAATGCAGCACTACTTACCATGACGCCTATCACACTAATGGATGAGATAATATTAATGGCATTAACTGATTTCTTAGAAAACAGATATCTTTTAGCAAATAGAAACGGCAGATTCATGGCTCTTATCCTTGAATAAATGGATTGGAATTTTTTTCAAAGCCAATCGTTGTTGATGGCCCATGCCCGGGATAGACAACTGTGTCATCGGGTAAGGTATAAAGTTTGGCTTTTATGCTATCTAAGAGCTGTTGATGGTTTCCTCCAGGAAGATCAGTCCTGCCTATGCTGTTGCGAAATAGTACATCTCCTCCTATCAAAAATTTCTGATCGGCCGAATAAAAGCAAATATGTGCAGGTGAATGACCTGGTGCTAGTATAACTTTTAGTTTATCATTATCTAAGGAAATAGTATCACCATCATTTAGAAAGGCTTCTCCAATTGGAGAAATGTCATACCGGAAGCCCATTTGAGGCGCATAATTCTGAACGGCTACTAAAATCGGCACCTCACCTTCATGGAATTGCGGTAGCAGACCAAATTTCTCATGGACAAAGCTGTTGCCTAAAACGTGGTCTATATGGCAATGTGTATTTAAGAGAATTGTTGGCTTGAGTCCATTATCTTTAATGAAGGCCGTTAATTCTTCCTGCTCTTGCTCACCATACATTCCAGGATCGATAATAATTGTATTTCCTAAATCGTTATACAGCAGGTATGTATTTTCCTGATAGGGGTTGAACGTGAATGTTTTGATCGTAAGCATAATGGTAAAATTACAGTTTTTATTGATTTCTCACTATTGAAAGGTCAACTATTCCAGATTTCCCAGTTCTTTTCTGCCTGAAGAACCAACATTTCATATCCATTTTTGATTCTGGCCCCTTTTTCTTTGCTTTTTCTTAAAAATGCAGTCTCCTCTGGGTTGTAAATGAGATCATAACAGAGGTGGGTCTCATTTATAAATTCGTAGGGAATTTTTGGAGATTCTGTTATATTTGGAAATGTACCCACTGGAGAACAGTTGACAATTATGGTATGCTCAGCTAAGATCGAGGCATCGAGCTCGTCATAAGTAAACTGGTCTGCATGTTTGGTTCTACTGACCAGCTTGTGTGTTATTCCTAGCTGATCCAGCGCATAGATTACGGCTTTTGCTGCGCCCCCATTTCCTAGAATCAAAGCCTTTTTGTCAAGATGTGGATTTAATAAAGGTCTTATCGACGCCTCAAAGCCATAAGCATCTGTATTAAATCCTTTTAAATGCGTTGATCCATCTGCTGTGTGGCTGATCCTGATGCAGTTTACAGCTTGTATTGCCGTAGCTTCTTCCGAAAGCTCATCTAAATAATCCATAACCTCTATTTTATACGGAATGGTCACATTGACACCATAGAAATCTTTATTGGAAGCAATTGCTTTAAAATCAGCTATTTGAGGAAGTGCGTATAGATCATAGTCTACATTGGTAATATGTTCTTGCTGAAATTTCTCTAAATAATATTTTTTTGAAAAGGAATGCCCTAATGGGTACCCTATTAAACCTAGTTTTTTCATTGGAATGTTGACAATATCTTTAGGAATCAGAAATGTATCTTGAATTTAAACCTCCGGCCATTGTAGCGCAATGACCGGAGGTGCGCCTAGTTTATGTTAATCTTTGGGCTTTGTATATTTTTTTACGATTTCAGTGATGATCTGATTCCCTTGTAGCTGTGGGAGATAATCGAAAAGAATATGATGCTTGTCAGGATCAGTGGCTAAGCCAAGCTCCAAAAAGTTTAATGCTTCATTGTATTGTCCATTGGCAAATAGATAAGCAACGACACGATAGTATAACTCTGCAGCATTTGGGTTTTGTGTAATAGCATCGGATATTACATTAATGGCTTCATCAATTTTACTTTGTTCAAATAGAATTGATGAATAATCAAGCCATGCATCTATATCTGTTGGATTTAATCCAACGACCTTTTTATACGCCTCTTCTGCCAGATCTATTTGTTGTAGCTTGTAGCGGGCATCGGCAATAGCAAACCAGTAATCTGGGTTTGTATCTTCAAGTTCCAGTGCTTTTTTATAAAAATGGAGTGATTCAAAATAACGCTCTTCAAAATCTAAAGTAACTCCAATACCGAACCAGGCATCAGCAAGTTCCGCATCCAATTTGACAGCTTTTTTATAATAATTACGGGCCTCCTCCATCTGCTCAAGTTTCTCATAGCATTCGCCTATCGCGCAATAGGTATCCGCACTTGGCTGTTCGTATTCGAATGTTTGTTTGTAAACATCCAATGCTTCTTGATAGCGATCTAGATTAACAAGGGCGTTCCCTTTATTAAAATAAGCCGAAGAAAAGTCTTCTTTAATTAATATGGCATAATCATAGGCGTCTAGGGCCTCCTCAAACCGGCTGATTTTATGGTAAGAATTTCCTAGATTATACCAAGCGTAGTAGGAATAGGGGTCTGAATCAATGTATTTCTTATAAAAGGATATACTTTCCTCCTGTCTATCCAACACATCGTAACAATAAGCCAATTCATAGAGCGCTTCCTGGTAGTCCATATTGAGTTCAAGTGCTTTCTTTAGATAAATTATTGCCTTATCATAGTTCATTTGTGCTTGAAAGATCATCGCAACATGGAAGTATACCTCATCTTTATTATCTAACAACGGAAGTGCTTTGAAGAGCTGTTCCAAAGCATTATCAAATTGGCCGATACTACCCAATATGCCACCACGTATCAAGAAAATGTCTCCCTCTGAAGCTTCCAATAACTCCGCTTTATCCAGTGCTGCAAGCGCATTCTGATATTGCTGAATCGTTGAAAACAGTTGTGCCTGTTTCAACAAAAATGTAATATCAAAAGGATGCTGGCTGATGGCGAATTCGGTAACCTGTAAAGCCTTAACAGGGTCGTTTTTTTCCGCGTAGTAATCAATAATTCCTTCAAAAGCCTTGGAGTCAAAAAAATACTGATCCTCGTTTCGAAGCATTTCCTCATATCTGTCTACCGAGATTTTTCTTTCCTCGGGGTTTTCAAATTCAAAATCCTCTTCCATTCTCAAAAGTTTAAAACCAGTATTCTGTTCCTTAATTCAAAATACTAATTTCTTATCTAATTTGTTCGAACTAATTTTCCACAAATTGGATATCCTCCACAAAGGTAAGGATAAATACGTGTAAAATAAAAAAGCCGGCTTTAAGCCGGCTTTTACTATAATGGTATAAATTATATACGATTATTTTTTGATCTCAACACGACGGTTTTGAACGCGACCTTCTTCAGTAGCATTAGATGCAACTGGATTTTTCTCTCCGTAACCTTGAGCAGTGATGCTTGATGAAGAAACACCAGCATTTACTAAATATTGTTTTACAGAGTTAGCACGGTCTTTAGATAAAGTCAAGTTATATGACTCAGAACCTTCAGCAGATGCATAACCATCTAATTGTACAGAAGAGTTGTTATCACGTAACTCTTTAGCCAATTTGTCTAATGTAGAGTAAGATGAAGTTTTCAATACTGAGCTATCAAATTCGAATTGAATTGGAGCATAGTAACCATTAGAAGTTACATTTTCAACAACTGGCTCTGGGAATTTGATTGGACATCCTGAACCATCTACTGGAGTACCAGCTGGAGTTCCAGGGCATTTGTCAAATTTATCAGAAACACCGTCACCATCAGCATCAGCGCTTAATGTGTTAACAGTACCTTCTAAAGTGCTTACACGTTGTTTTAAAGCTTCAACTTCGTTTCTCAATGAAGGATCTTTCAACTCATCGTACAAAGTAGCAACTGGGTTAGCAAAAGTCAAGTTTTGTTTGTCTTTCGAACCTAAAGTGAATTCTAAACCAGCCATAACTGTAGAGAATTTACCTTTGTAAGAAGATTGACGAGCAGGACCGTAGATTTGATCATCAGTGAAGTTCATTGTATAACCTAAGTTCAATGCAACTACTTCAGACAATTTGAATTTAGCACCAACACCTACAGGAACGAATGCTGTTAATTTGTTGTCGCGATCGTTTTTGTCTTCACGGTCACCAATGATACCTTCACCCCATTTACCTTTGTTGTTATAAACAACTGTTCCTGAGAAATCATTGTTCGCATATTGAACAGGATTGTAAGCCATAGCTCCCAAACCTACTTTAGCGTAGAAGTTAACAGCATTTTCTCTTCTCAAGAAATCGATTGTACCCAATTGGAATACACCGTTTAAGCTAGCAGCCCAGTTAACGCTAGTTTCTACTGAACGAGCACCTAATTTGTTCTCAACAGCAGGACCAGAAAGATCATGGTTGTAAGTTTTAATCTTACCACGGTTTGCTTCAACTTCTAAACCGAATAGGTGAGAGAATTGTTTACGTACTGTCAAGCCATAGTACTCACCTACTTTATTTTGGAAGTAACCTACTTTTTGACCAAAAGCGTTACCGCCACCGATTACGTTGTTCGGTGTAGTGATACCACCTTGAACTCCGATAGACCAAGTTCTGTATTGTGATCTACCACCGAATACTTGTTGAGCTTGTGCTGTACCAGCGAAACCTAAAGCGGCAACTAATGTAGCAGCAACAGCTGTTTTTTTAATTGTAGAATAGTTCATACTCTTGTTTTTAAGGTTATTATTAATTTTAATTGTTTTCAAATTTAATTATCGTATTAACACATGGAACAGTACAATTGCCGTGCCAAAGTCTTAAAGTTATGTTAAAATTTTGTTTTTGCTATATTTTGTACTAAATTAAGTATTTAATGTGAAACAACAAAACAAAAATCCGGTACGAAAGTACCAAATTTTTGTTTTGTTTCAATAGGTTTAAGAAAAAAATTAAGGTTTTTTTTTCTAAAGCAAATAATGTACGACTAATAACGACAATCCGCCCAGCAAAGCCGAAACTGGAATTGTCAATATCCAAGCCCATAACAGGCTGATTGTTACCCCCCAACGTACTGCTGATACACGCTTAACGACACCAACACCGATGATAGCACCTGTAATGGTATGCGTTGTTGAGGCTGGGATGCCAAAATGTTCTGTGATGCCCAATGTTACCGCTCCTGCAGATTCAGCACAGACACCTTCTAATGGAGTTACTTTTGTAATCTTGGTTCCCATTGTTTTAACAATTTTCCATCCTCCGCTCATTGTTCCTGCTGAAATAGCAGCGTAACAAGTCAATGGAATCCATTCTGGCATGTGTTCAGTTGTTGGGACATAACCTCCGGCAACCATAGCCACCAAGATGATACCCATGACCTTTTGTGCATCATTACCACCATGAGCGAAGCTCAAAGCGGCAGAAGAGATCAATTGTAAGATCTTGAACCACTTTTCGGCAACACTTGGTCGTGATTTTCTAGCCAAGTTTATAACAATCAATGTAATGATGACTGATATTGTCATACCTATAATGGGGGCGAGTACAATAAAGGCAATAATCTTTAAAGTAGCATCAATATTGATTGCGTGAATAGGGTCTGCACCAAGAATAAATGCGTACGCCATACCTGATCCCGCAAAACCTCCAATAAGTGTATGAGATGAACTTGATGGTACACCATAGTACCATGTAAATAAGTTCCAGCCAATTGCTGCAAGTAAACCCGCAAAAATAACCTCTAAGGTAATGTATTCTTCCAATACTGTTTTTGCAATGGTATTGGCTACTTTATGATCTGTAAAGTAGAAGTAAGCTGCAAAATTGAATATCGCAGCCCATAAAACGGCCATTGCTGGCGTTAAGACTTTTGTTGATACAACTGTCGCAATGGAATTGGCCGCATCATGGAATCCATTGATGTAGTCAAAAGCAATTGCAAGGACAATCACAACAACGAGTAATGTTGACATCATAATCTCGTAGAATTTTTGTGCACTTAAATCGAATGATTATGCGTTTTTAACTAGAATGCTTTCTAATACGTTAGCAACATCCTCACATTTATCGGTTGCATCTTCCATTGCAGACAACACTTCTTTGTGTTTAATTAATGAAATGGCATCTTTTTCAAATTCGAAAAGGTCAGCTACTGCTTTATCAAAGATATAATCCGCTTTGTTTTCTACACTATTGATACGAACGCATGAATCCGTGATATTGCGGATATTTTTCAAGTCTCTAAGCTCATGAATAGCTTTTGATACATGCTCGGTAGCTTCAACCAATAAGTCTGCAATTTCAATCATTGGCTCGGTGGCTTTTTCCACTTTGTAAAGGTCCATTCTATTCGCAGCACCGTGTATGAAATCTGCGACATCGTCCAACGAGCTTGCCAAAGAGTGTATATCTTCACGGTCAAAGGGAGTGATGAAATTCTTTCCTAACTCCAAATGAATCTGATGTGTGATATTGTCGCCTTTGTGCTCCAAATCTTCCATCTTGCGCGTAAAATCTTTTTTCTTCTCAGGATTGTTTGAGTTAACAATATCTTTTAACAACAGTGACATTTCGATCAAATTGTTGCCTGCTTGTTCAAACAAAGGGAAGAATTTTTTGTCCTTTGGAACGAAGTATTGAAAAATGCTATTTAAAGACATATCTTAAATTTATTTTTGCAAAAATAATACCTTAATGTTAAGTTAATGTTAACATTGATTTTGTTTAAACACAAAAGTGTCATCAAATGTTTAGTTTCCTGACTGAACTTTTTGTAAAGTAAAGCCAAATGTTGTTCCAATGCCTTCAGTACTACGTACATTGACATTTTGCTGATGTGCTTCGACAATATGTTTTACGATGGCCAATCCCAATCCTGACCCTCCGATATCCCGAGATCGACTTTTGTCAGTCCGAAAAAAGCGCTCGAATACGCGACTGAGATTTTTTTCTTCAATTCCGTAGCCGTCGTCGGTAATTTCGATGAGAACCTGCTCAAATAGTGGAAAAATCTTAATTTTCGTTGTCCCACCTTCTTTCCCATATTTAAGAGAGTTGTCGATCAAATTGTATAATACCTGATGGATTTTATTGCGGTCTGCTTTAACCCAATGCGGTGTGCCTGTTTTAGGCTTAAATTCTATGTTAATATTGTGCTGGGTAGCTTTGTCCTCTAAAGAATAGGTCGTGTCTTTGATCAGGTCAACGATATCGAATTTCTCAATATTAAGGACCATTTTTCCGGACTCCAGTTTGGATATCTCATCAAGATCCTGAATCAGATAATTTAGTCGGTCTAGATTTCGAGCCGCTTTATCTAAGAAATTCTTTGCCATCTCCATATCTTCTTCGATAAGCCCATCTTGCAAGGTCTCAATGTAACCTTGGGTGGCAAATAGTGGAGTTTTGAATTCATGAGAAATGTTAGATAAAAATTCTCTGCGGAATTTCTCTTGTGATTTTAATTGCTCGATTTCGTTTTTTTTGTCTTTGGCCCAAGCTTTGACGTCGTTCTCCGCATCTGTAATAGGATCTTCACTGACGTGTTCTCCGATAGCATCTTTGAGGTCCTTACCAAGCTTTAGGTTATGAATTAGTTTATACATCGTATTGAGTCTACGATATATATATTTTTCAAATAGATAGTTAAATAGAAGGAAACTCGTTACCACAGCAACCAGGAAAATGATCAGAGCTGTCTGTAGGTCATGTTTATAATAAAAGCTGATCGTGGATATTGCAATGCCGACAGCCGCGGAGTTTGCCAATAATAATTGTCTAAAATTCATTTGTTGAATAAAAAAGGCCCCTGATTTGGAGCCTAAGTTACTTATAATGATATTAATAAATTGTTAAAATTTTCCGATAATCGTTTTTGCTCCAGTAACCTTGTCACCAATGTTAACATTGATTTCAGTTCCTAAGGGAAGAAATAAATCTACGCGCGAGCCAAATTTGATGAATCCAAATTCGTTACCTTGTACAACTTCATCTTTTTCTTTCACATACCACACAATACGACGTGCCAGGGCTCCTGCAATTTGACGGAAAAGAACTTCTCTTCCAGCCTTATCTTTGACAACGACCGTTGTTCTTTCGTTGTCTGTAGATGATTTGGGATGCCAGGCTACTAAAAATTTCCCTGGATGATATTTGAAGAAAGTAACCAGGCCGCTGATCGGATTTCTGTTGACATGCACGTTAACCGGTGACATAAATATAGACACCTGTATCCGCTTATCATGAAAGTATTCATTTTCTTCCGTTTCCTCGATAACAACAACTTTTCCATCTGCTGGACAAAGAATTATTCCATCCTGTGGGGCGACTAACTTTTTGGGGCTTCTGAAAAATTGAACAACTGTAATGAATAAGAATGCTGATAGGGCATAAATAAACCATTTGGCATATTGCGGAACGTCATAATAATCCGCAACGGCATTGATAATGAAGATAAAAAGTACAGCGATTGCTAATGTGGTGTATCCTTCTTTATGAAATTTCATATCTATTTATTTCTCCTTATTTCTGCAAAGATAATTATTTAGTCGAATTGTCTATTTGTCTTTCGATTTTAATTGAATGGGTATAGATTTTTCCGTCACTACCTTGTGCTATTCCTCCAGTCACTCTAATGATGTCATCTTGGGGCTGATTTTCTTTATAAGTAGGGAAATAAAAATCAATACTTTTTGCAATCTGGCTCAAAATACCATCAAAAGATTCATTATTGGAATCCGAGCTTAATTTGAGATTTTTCAGGTTGGGCATTCCAGATTTCTTAACTTCTACGAGATAAGAAAAGTTAACCTGATTGGTGACATCCAGGCCGGTTTTATTCAGCCTATCGTTAAAGCGTTTTGCGATGAAGGCATAAAAATTGGAATAGTCATCAAAGCTACAAGACTTGCCATTAAACAGCTCTGCTCGGATAAAATAATCATATGGCAGGATACTTAGCGACATGAAATCCTCATTATTAAGGTCTCCATCGTCATCATAGGTGGTTGTTAGCACACCATTTGTAAAACGTTGGGTCATGGCATAAATTGGTTGCTGGCCTACATTATAAAAGTAGGTGTTCCAGTTGCCCTGAGGCCGACCATTTTTTACCTTTCCTTTTCGTAGATAGAAATCAAAACCAAACTCCGTGAAACCTTCAAAAGGAATAGAAAATTCATAGTTGCCTTCGCCATTCATGACCTCTTGTTTACCCCTGTTGTCCCAATAGTCTTTGATAAAATAACCTTGCTCATTATATGTAACGCTCAATAGTGGTTTTCCATCGGGGTAATAATATTTCCAATCCCCAGCCGGATGGTTGTTTTGGAAATTTACTTCCCATTTCAACACTCCATTCGGATGGAAGGCTTGAAATAAGCCTTCTTTTTTACCATCTTTATAGGAGCCAACGAGTATTCTCGCTCCATTTGGCGCAAAATCGCGAAACTCACCATCAAAAACTTGTTTTGCAAAATCAAATTTGCTTACACGTTCGATCGTTTTAAACTCGCAATCTTTCGAAACTAGATAGTAGAATTTGTCAAAATAAAAACGAATCAGTCCCTGGTCTAATTTTTCATAAAATACAGGTTTTTCGTCCTGTGCATATAGCTTTGTAAAACTACATACAGAAAATAATAACAGGATATGGATGAGTTTTCTAATCATATCATTAGTGTGCTTCTAACCAATTTTTGCCTTCTCCAATTTCTACGATCAATGGTACATTTGTTTTAATAGCATTGGTCATTTTATCTAGAATAATCTTTTTGAATGCTTCGACCTCCTGTTTAGGCACGTCAAAGACCAATTCATCATGTACTTGCATGATCATTTTGCCAGATAATCCCTGCTGTTCAATTTCTTTTTGAATAGCAATCATGGCAAGTTTGATTAAATCTGCTGCTGACCCTTGGATCGGCGCATTGATGGCGTTTCGTTCAGCAAATCCACGAACAGTCATGTTTGCTGAATTGATATCTCTAAGATAACGTCTGCGTTTTAGAATTGTTTCAACATAGCCATTCTCTTTTGCAAACTCGACGGCATCACTCATGTATTTTTTGATACCGGTATATTGGTTAAAATATTCATTAATGATATCAGAAGCTTCTTTACGTGAGATGCCTAGGTTTTGAGAAAGGCCAAATGCCGATTGACCATAAATAATACCGAAGTTTACAGCTTTCGCGTTGCGTCGTTGTTCAGAAGTAACAGCTTCAAAATCCATATGATACACTTTCGCGGCTGTTGCCCGGTGGATATCATGGCCTTGGCTAAATGCGTCCATCATATTTTGGTCTTTACTTAGCTCGGCAATCAGGCGAAGTTCAATTTGCGAATAATCGGCTGAGAGGATCACATGATCTTCAGACCGAGGGATAAAAGCTTTTCTGACCTCTCTGCCCCGTTCAGTGCGGATCGGGATATTTTGAAGGTTTGGATTGGTTGAGCTCAGGCGTCCCGTTGCGGCCACTGCTTGATTGTAGGAGGTGTGGATAAGTCCTGTTTCGGGGTTTATAAGCTCTGGCAGGGCATCAACATAGGTTGATTTGAGTTTTTGCATTTGCCTAAAGTTTAGGATATCTTGAACAATGTCCGATTTATGGGCCAAGGCCAATAGTACATCTTCCCCCGTTTTGTATTGGCCTGTTTTTGTTTTCTTAGCTTTTGGATCCAAATGGAGCTTGTCGAACAGCACTTCTCCCAATTGTTTTGGGGAGGCGATATTGAAATTTACACCTGCTTTCTCAAAAATTGACTCCTCGAGATTTTTAATGTCCTGCTCTAGTGTTTTTGAGAATTCCTCAAGCGCCGGAACATCTATTTTTACACCATTTCGTTCAATTTCAGCCAGTATATAAACTAATGGGAATTCTACCTCTTGAGCGAGCTGTATGGTGTTAGTTTCAACAAGAAGCGGATGAAATATATTTTTTAGCTGTAAGGTAATGTCCGCATCTTCGGCGGCATATTCTTTTATTTTTTCAATTTCAACGTCACGCATATTACCTTGTTTCTTGCCCTTTTCACCAATAAGTTCGGTAATTGATACGGGGCTGTAATTCAGGTAATTTTCTGCGAGCACGTCCATACCGTGGCGGGTGTCCGGATCGATCAGATAGTGCGCAAGCATGGTGTCAAATAGTGTGCCTTGCACTTTTACGCCATAACGCGCTAACAACAAAATATCGTATTTGATATTTTGTCCCACTTTTTCGATGTTTGGGTTTTCCAGTGCAGTCTTGAAAATATCGACTACAGCCTGTGCTCCATCGCGGTCAGCTGGTGTAGGAATATAATACGCTTTGGTATTCTCGAAGGAAAAGGAAAGCCCAACAATGTCCGCCAGGTTGGCATCTAGACCTGTTGTTTCTGTATCGAAGCAAAAGCTATCTAAAGAAGCAAGATGTTGGGCAAGTTCTTCTTGTTTTTCTCTTGTATCGACCAAAACATACTCATGCGCTGTATTATGGATGTTATTTATCGCAGTATTTTCAACGATTACCTCAGCAATAACCTCTGTTGTTGTCACTGTAGTTACCGTTGCAGAAAATAAATCCATTTGTCCACTTGCGGGGGCGCTTTTGTCAAGAACGGAGAAATCTTCGCCGAAAACCCGTTTTCCAAGTGTTCTGAATTCCAGTTCTGCAAATAGCGGTTCAAGAATTTCTTTGTTTGGATCTTCCAGTTCAAGAGATTTTTCATCGAGGTCAATTGGTACATCCAATAAAATGGTGGCTAATTTTTTGGAAATAAGTCCTTGTTCAGCAAAGTTTTCTACATTTTCACGCATCTTTCCTTTGAGTTGATCTGCGTTGGCGATAATGCCTTCGACAGATCCGTATTCCTGAACAAGTTTTTTCGCTGTTTTCTCACCGATACCGGGTATCCCAGGGATATTGTCTACGGCATCGCCCCAAAGACCTAGAATATCGATGACTTGACAAACATCGGAAACTTCCCATTTTTCCAGAATTTCTTTGACACCTTGCACTTCTGCGCCATTACCCATACGGGCAGGTTTGTAGATAAAGATATTTTCAGATACGAGCTGCCCAAAATCTTTATCCGGTGTCATGCAATAGACCTGGAAATCTTGCTTTTCGGCTTTTTTTGCCAGCGTGCCAATAATATCATCGGCTTCGTACCCATCCATTGTGATAATCGGGATATTGAAACCTTCGATTAAACGATTTATATAGGGGATAGAGGCTGCAAGATCTTCAGGCATTGACTCGCGATGCGCTTTGTAAGCTTCAAATTCAATATGTCGAGCGGTAGGTGCCGCTGTGTCGAACACTACTGCTATGTGGGAGGGCTGCTGATTTTTCAATACGTCCAACAGCGTATTGGTAAACCCCATGATTGCTCCTGTATTTAACCCTGTAGAGGTAATTCGGGGAGTTTTGCTCAAAGCAAAATAAGCTCTATATATAAGAGCCATTCCATCTAGAAGAAATAGTTTTTTCACAAAATTGAATTTTAGTCTCCTTACAAAGGTAAGAAATTCATCAAAGGGTAAGTTTAATAAATTTTTCCGATTTTTGCGCTATGACACATTTAATGCAACAGGATTTATGAGAGGATTGGTAACTAAATCGACAGGTAGTTGGTATCAAGTTTTGGGTGAAGACGAGAAAAGATACGATTGTCGTATCAAAGGAAAGTTTCGTACCAAAGGAATAAAGACAACTAATCCTGTTGCTGTGGGTGATTGGGTACATTTTGATGTGGAACCTGATCAGGAAAGTGCGGTTATTTATGAACTGGAACCTCGTCGAAATTATATCATTCGGAAATCCGTCAATCTTTCCAAGCAAACTCAAATTATTGGAGCAAACTTGGATCAGGCTTTTTTAGTCGTGACACTTGCCTCGCCCCCAACTTCTTTAGGGTTTATCGATCGCTTTCTAGTGACAACAGAAGCTTACGGAATACCTGCAATAATTATCTTCAATAAATTGGATCTTTTCAGCGATGAAGGATTGGAGATATTGGCAGATTATAAAGCTATTTATGAAAATATTGGTTATCCCTGCTTTGAGGTTTCTGCCTTAACGGGGACAAATATAGATGTTGTCAAGCAGCTGCTTAAAGATAAAATAACCTTAGTGTCAGGCCATTCGGGGGTCGGTAAATCAACATTAATCAATGCAATTGTTCCCGAATATGGATTGAAAACGGGGGAAATATCCGACTGGTCGGACAAAGGAAAGCATACAACCACTTTTGCTGAAATGTTTGATCTTCCTTTTGGAGGCAAGTTAATTGATACACCTGGGATTCGTGAATTGGGAATAGTCGATATAGAGAAACAAGAGTTATCTCATTTTTTTCCAGAGATGCGCGCATTCATGAATCAGTGCCGATTTAATAATTGCAGGCATATCAATGAGCCCGGTTGTGTTATTATGGAAGCAGTGGAAGATGGTCGTATCGAAAGTTCGCGATACGATAGCTATCTCAGCATGTATCATAATGAAGACAGCAGATCCTAATAAAAAAGCGGCTTCCATTTTGCAGTGCCCCCAAAGAGTATCTAACTTTTTGGGGGCACTGCATTTAGGAAAATCTTTTTTCTTATCAGGGCAAACCTTAGCGTATCGCTTGAGTTAAATTCAAAAAGTCGCGAAGGTAGGTGCACTCTTTTGAAGCGATCGTAAAGAATGGTGTATCCTTATATTGTGTATTCAACTCTTTGAAATATTTGTTTTGCATCGAAAAGCGGTAAAAAGGATTTTTCAATGGTGAATCATAATATTGCCAGCGTGATTCATTGGTATAAACAAAATCTTTCTGCTCGCATTTGGCTAGCATAAATGTGCATTTTGCTTTGAATTCTTTATCAGTGCTAAGCGAGCGGGCTTTGCTATACCATTCTTTTGCAGATTTTGTCTGTAAATAATTGCGTTGCCAATGAAGTGTGGAGGCCGCATGACTATCTGTCGATGACCAGTCATAGGACACCATTGACCATGCATTTCCATAGGTACTTGTCTGGTAGATACCTGTTGCCATCTGGAAGTAATACTCCGCTTTTTTCTGATTATCTTTTTCTGTTTTTATTGCATTTTCCAACCGGGCCATACGTTCGGCGTATTTCAGTTTGGTTGTGTATTCCTTCCCGTATTTTTTTGGATAGTCATTTATGGTGACAATAAAGGGATTGGGTTTAATATCATCTTCATCTTCGCTATACCAATTTTTAATTTCCTTTATTTTATGATCTTTCGGAAGGCCTGCTAGCGTTTTCGCTGCTTTTTGGAAGTCCAGTTCCCGCAGATAGGTTGTACCCAATAATTCTGTGAGGTAGTCTTTATTGAAATGCTTGATATCTTTCAATAAGAATTTGGATAACGTCTGCTGCTGGGAGTTGTCCGATAATAAATTTCTTATTTTCAATAAGGTTTTAGGTGTAAGGCTATTCTCCCAAAAATGCATTGTTGTCCATTGCATATTGTCCTCCAGAGAGTCTTTCACAAAACCATAATTGTAAAAAGCATCTGCCTTCACGGCTGCTAAGCTGGCCATGGCCGTATCCTGTGTATTTAAATAATGTTTTACAACAAGATTTTGCAAAATATTCCGGCAGATTAAGCTATAGTTACTATACTCAAAAGCACTATAACCCCAGCTTTGTTTTCTCGTGTCTTCTTTTCCGTCAAGTCTTGCCTTTTCTTCTAGCCACGTTAAGGTTTTGGTCAATTGAACTTCATCCAGCTGTTTGCTGCTCTGCCAGTCAGTCAATTGGGTAAGCAATCGGGTAATTTGCAGCTGATCAATCAATTTCGGACTAAGATCGCTCTCTTTTATTTCGGAAAGATATTTTTTTGCTAAGGTATTATCCTTATTCATCCAGCTAAGATATGCAGCAGTAATAAGTCCCAATTGAGGTTGGACATATTTTTTGTCGCGATAGATTTGTAAGGCAAAATTGCGGACAGAATCCAAATGTAGTTTAACTTTTCCTTTATCTTCATTTCTTGTGTAATAATTATAGTTATCACTACTGAGGTAAAAGGACTCGTTCATTTCTGTTTCAATCTTATTGACTTCGCGTCCTAACAGTACAGCATTCACTGTATTGGCAGGGTCAAGCTGATAGCAGGCGGTCAGATATTTCAGGGCATAATCACTTGTCCCAAAGCCTATGATTGCATTGATATTGAATTTATCCGCATCATTTTTTGCATATTGACATATCTCAGCATCGCTAGCCGTAATATAATGGAAATTAGCGTAAGCGAGGATGCGCCGTTCTGGACTGGCAGTGAATAACTTCGAAAAGAGATAGGCAGATTTTGCGGGATCGCCATTTTTGCGGACAGCACCGGCGTAGTTGGATAGTGCCCAATTGAGGATGGCATCATCTCCTTTAGCAGATTGCAGGTACTTTTCATAGACCGTCATACTCTTTGCGTATTCCTGTCCAAATAGATACAAACGGGCGGCTTGATAAGCATAACGGGTATACAGAAAGCTATTTTTGGGATATTTGGTGATTTGCTGTTCGGCGAGCTCAGCAAATTGTACAATTTCTTTGAAATTCCGGGTATCCGGATCCCAATAGTTATGCTGAATATTCGTGATCGGTTCCTGCTTTTTGGTAAACATAAAATAAGCGCGTTCAGCTTCATGTTTTCCGTCGATCAAGGTGATTAGGAAAGTATTTCCTTTGATTGAGTCAGGGAGGTTGGTCCAGGCAGCCTTTTGTTGGTTGCTCGCTAAATTAGCGGTTGCATCATTGCTATTGTACATCAATTGTTCGACATCCTTCGCTTTGACCTGTGCACCAAGGTGCCGAGCCCAGGCTTCGGCGTTGATTAAGCTTTCCTTGACTGGCGCTTCTTCGGTATAAAGAAACTGATAAGGAATGAATTGAAAGGCAGAAAATCCATTATCCTCCAGATTGGGGAGGTAATATGTCGTTTGATTGTCGTAAGGATCCACTTCGGGACCACAGGCGATATTGGTTGCAATCTCCCCAAAGAAGAAAGCTAATGTAGTGCTAGAAAGCAGCAATAATTTTTTGTAATTCGGCATTGCTATGGTTTGCTAGTGTAGCTTGATCTAAATGATAAAAAATAATCCGGTGTTCTTTTCCTTTCAGCTCTCCCCTCAAAAATTTTGCCGTTTGTAGGAGATCCTCCTGATTTATGGATTCAAAGCGTATGACATCACCTTTTTTAAGATTTGCTTTTGGGAGATCTTTTGTTAAAATATAGAGGTTCGTATTGGGATTATGTGTAAACAATGAGGCGTCTTTAATATCCTCCTCGTTGATGTATTTTGAAATGCCTATATAGTTGTTATTTCTGAAAACGACAAACCACTGAAATAAAGGTAAGGCAATATCCATTTCCATCGGATAGTTGCGCAATGTTCCGCTGAGGTAGGTCTTGAGATCCTGTTGATTTAAAATGGAGTTCTGATTGCCGAATTGTCTGAGATTTCCCATGTTGTAACACATTAGCATGACCTTTTTTACGGGGGGAATACCACTCGTAACGGTATTTTTGACTTGATGCAACCGCAGTGTAGAGCTCACCATAACTTCTTTTAATGCCGGTAATTCCTGTAAATAGGTGAGCAGATAGAAAAATTTATCACGGGATGTCTTTGTCCAATCGCAGTCCAGTTGGAGTTCAGTAAACTTATCTTTTCCAGCCTGTTGTATTTTGGCTGTCACAAACGGAACAATTTTATTAGCCAATCCTCTGATCTGTAGACTATCCATTTCCGCAAAAATACGTTGATTGACAAATACTACAGGAATCAACTGTTGTTCTCTTGGGACATGCTGTGTAAATGTAATGGGGCTAATAGGGACGGCTTGTACACCCGATGGATCGAAGTCAATATCCATGATGCGAACATAGACAGATTTCGCTTCAATCTCTTTTAAAGCACGGTTTTCAATAGTATCCAACTGGAATACCGTCTTCCAAAAATAGAAGCCTGTTTCATGATTTGTTTTGGTACAGGAACTTAAAAAAAGTAGAGATAACGGTACAAGAAATGAAAATAGTTGTGTTTTGCGCAGCATATTCGCTTTATTTAGTCGTAAGTCAAACAAAATGGGCTTAATTTTGTTTGTTATTCAATAAAATAAAGACGAAATTACAAAGAGATTGTGACTTTATGAAGCCTATTTTTAAATGGATCCTTGGTATTGTGGTGTTTATCCTCCTGGCTTTGACTGGCGGTATTTGGTATTTTAGCAATAAGTGGAAACCTCTTTTAGATACAAAAATCAAACAGCTGGTGTCGCAAGCAACAGACAGTCTGTATTCAATTCACTACGATGATATTGATGTCAACTTACTTCTCGGGAATGTAACAATAGAAAATTTACGACTGGTGCCAGATAGTTCGGTCTATAAAAAGTTGGAACTGGTCAAAAAAGCACCAGACAACCGCTTTGAAATTAACGTAAATAGGCTGAAAATAAAAAGCTTCGGTATCCGAAGGGTATTGATGGATAAAGAGCTTTTTTTGCATGATATCACCGTTGAAACACCAACCATTCATGTCATTAATGAGGTGCATAGTTATAATGATACGGTAAGCAGAGGGCCTAAAAAACCACTATATGAGAAGATAAAGGATAATTTAAAAAAAATTCAGGTACGGGCTGTCAATTTAAACGACATTGATTTTAAATATACGCAAGTCCAAAAAGGAGTTCATCAAGATTTCGAGATCAAAAAGGTCAAGGTTCGGATAGATGATGTTTTGATAGACTCAACTTCTGAACGGGACAGGCAGCGCTTTTATCATACGAAAATGATTGATATTGAGGTGCCTGGTTTCACCTATAAAACTCCGGATGGCTTTTATAAAGT
Source organism: Sphingobacterium sp. (assembly GCA_022712315.1). Lineage (GTDB taxonomy): Bacteria > Bacteroidota > Bacteroidia > Sphingobacteriales > Sphingobacteriaceae > Sphingobacterium. The sequence continues at coordinate 25,657 of JALAGS010000136.1, forward strand.
AAACTTTGATCAGCTAAAAATCAATAGTAAAAGCCGCAATGTCCTGCTGACTAAAGTTGCTTACCAGCCGACGCTAAATAAGGCCGCCTATTATCGGAAGAAAGGAGAAGGTGGGAGTTATATGGTGCTGAAAATGGACACCCTGCTTTTGACGGGATTCAATTTTGCCGAGCTTTCCCGGGATAAAAAAATATATGCACAAAATGCGCGGTTAAAAAATGGCTCACTTTCAATTTACAGTGATAAGCATTATAAGAGTCCTCCAACCAGTCAGATTGGAAATGCTCCCCATATGAAATTAATGCAAATGTCGACGCGTTTGGGAATTGATTCGTTGATTTTGGATAATATCGGTATTTCGTATTCTGAAATGAGTGATGAGTACAGTCAGATCGGTACCATTACTTTTGATCACACGTATGGTACAATCTTGAATGTGACAAATGATTCGACGAAATTGCATAAGCAGAAGCTGATGCGGGCAAATTTGAGTACTAATTTTATGAATGCCGGCAAGCTTTCTACCAACTTTGTTTTTGATATGACCTCCAAAGTGGGAGCCTACACCTATAAAGGGACGCTTGGGAAAATGGACCTGACAGTTGTCAATAAAATGATCCGCCCATTGTTAAATGTAGAGGTTAAATCGGGCAATCTCAGTCAGATCACATTTGATATATGGGCTAACGATTACCGTAGCAAAGGAACCTTTAAAATGGATTATGATGACCTCAAAGTAAATATCCTGACGGAGACAGGAGACGATGGTCGTCGTGAGAAGAAGGGGCTACTTTCCTTTATGATCAATCAGGTTTTGTTCAACCCTGGCAATCCAGATTTATATGGTAAATACACGGTAGGGCATATTAACAAGCATCGGGATCCCAATCACCCGTTTTTTAAAGCGATGTGGCAGACCTTGTTAGTCGGAATTAAACAATGTGTCGGCCTCGGTCCAGAGCGGGAAGCTAAACTGATGAATACGGCTGGAAAAGTTGAAAAAGTCGTTAGCGGAGTCAGTAAGGCCAAGAAAATGATTTCAAGTATATTTAAGAAACATAAAACTCCTGAGGAATTGCTGAAGGAAGAAAAAGAAGACGAGGCCAAAGAAGCAGCAAAGATTGAAGAGAAACGGAAACGAGACCGTGAAAAAGCTGAAAAGGAACTCGAGAAAGAAGGAACGGGAAATTGAGGGACCGTTTCACGTGGAAAGGCTCCACACTCCGAAAATGTAACGAAGATAGATTTGTATTTATCGACAGATTTATCTTAGTTTGAGACATTATGATAGATTCGATTTTAAGTTTTATCCGATTTGTTTTCAAGTATAAAAATGGACTTGTGGACAAGATCATGTTCTATGTGAGCATGATTTGCGCTGCAATTGTTATTTTTAATGTGGGCTATGTCACTGATCCTACATTGGGTAAATTGCTGGGTAAAACGATTCATTATCTTTTCTTTGTGCTCTTTTTCATGATTGCTCTCCGCGAGTCATCGTCCATTTACGCCCTTAAAAAAATTGCTGTGGAGCATTACTCCGGCTTGGTTATCCTAATTTACTTTGTATTTATTCTTATTGCCCGCTTTGCAGGATTTGGAGCTCTTTCTGTTTTTTCTAAGGAACAGTGGGTTTATCTTGGGATCTATCTTATTTTTATCGCAGAGCTATCAAAGAGCACCCTTTTCTTTGACAATTTTTATTTTAATCCGACGATATTATTTGTCATCAGTTTTCTGGTTCTTATCTTGCTTGGGACCGTATTATTCATGCTGCCACGTACCACGGTAGAAGCCCCGTTAAGTTTTGTAGATGCCTTATTTATGGCCACAAGTGCCGTTTGTATCACAGGCTTGTCGGTCGCCGATATTTCAACCAATTTTAGTATGTTCGGACAGACTGTGGTCATTGTCTTGATACAGGTTGGAGGATTGGGTATTATGACATTTACAGGTTTTTTTGGCTATTTTTTCTCCGGTGGATTTTCTTTTAAGAATCAATTGATGTTTGGTGAAATCCTAGGCGAAAATAAGGTGGCCTCTGTCATTAAAACCTTATTGACCATGATATTTATTACGCTGCTGTTTGAATTTCTTGGAGCGATATTGATCTTTAGTACCTTGGAAAGTGCTAATTTTCCAAATTTGGGGAGCATGGTTTTCTTTTCGATCTTTCATTCTATTTCGTCATTCTGTAATGCTGGATTTTCGATCTTATCTGGAGGGATTACCAATGAAGCCTATAAATTCAATTACCCATTCCAATTGGCATTATCCTCACTCTTCATTCTTGGCGGTTTGGGTTTTGGAATTGTATTGAATTTTTACACCTATATGAAAGAGTCCATATTGCTTTATTATCACCGATGGATCACCAAGAAAAACTATAAGCACAAAGCATGGAGCTTTAGCTTTAATTCTAAGTTGGTGCTGGCCTGTAATGCGATCATTATAGTAAGTGCGACTTTGTTTTTCTATTTTCTGGAGCGCGGGAATACACTTTCTCTTGAAAAGGGAATGGATGGTGAATGGGCGACTTCCTTTTTTATGGCCAATGCGGCGCGATCGGCGGGTTACAATAGTGTTGATTTGAGTTTTGTTGGGGCGCCGACAGTTTTTCTGATTATGTTTCTGATGTGGGTCGGAGCCTCCCCCGGGTCTACTGGCGGAGGAGTCAAGGTAACTACCGTTGCTGTTTCACTATTGAACATTATTTCTCTGGCTAAGGGAAAAGAATATATCGAGATTTTTAAAAGGAGAATAGCCGGAGAGTCTGTTAATAAGGCTTTTGCGATTATTCTGTTATCGCTTTTCGTGGTTGGGTTCAGTTTTTTTGTGCTCATTTTTACAGATCCGGATAAGAGTATGAAAGCACTCCTCTTTGAATCTTTATCAGCCTATACAACCTGTGGGTTAAGTTTGGGGATTACACCCTCGCTCAGTATGGGCGGAAAATTAATTATTGCTTTAACGATGCTGGTTGGACGTGTGGGCATGTTGACGCTGCTGGTTGCTTTTATTAAAAATACAACACGGAGAAATATTGTATTTCCGGAAGAAAAGATCTTATTTTAAGTAGACTTGAAAAATGTTTTCATTTTCCTTAGCTGGGATGATGAGAAATATGAATCTGTAATTCGAAAGAATGCTTGGAAATAAAAGTAAATTTATATTAGTTTGAGATATGAAGTATATTGTTTTAGGATTGGGGCATTTTGGACGTTCTTTGGGTGTGCATCTGACTGAACTCGGGCATGAGGTGATTGGTGCTGACCGAAATCTCAGCATCGTTGAACAATTAAAAGATAAGATAACGCATACGGTATGCCTGGATACAACCGATCGAGAAGCAGTTTCGTCATTACCTCTTAAGGACGCACATGCTGTCATTGTTGCGATTGGAGAAGATGAAGGAGCTTCGCTTATGACCGTTGCCCTCCTAAAGCAGCTGAAAGTAAAGCGGATTATTGGACGTATCGTTTCAGATCTACAAAAAACTGTTTTGGAGGCAATGGAAATCAACGAATATATTATGCCCGAAGAAGAGGCTGCAGAGCGGTTGGCGATGCGCTTGGACAATATTGATATTGTCGATTCGTTTAAGGTTTCGGATAAATATTCCATTGTAGAGACTAAAGTTCCAACGCGTTATGTGGGCATGACATTATGTGAAGCGAACCTCACCAATTTATACAAGGTTATCGTGTTGACCACCGTGAAGATAACAGAGACGAAGAAGGACGGTGTGACGAAAGAACAAAAGGAGGCTTCGGGAATTGCGGCCTCGGAAACGATCATGGAAGAAGGCGATATTTTAGTTGTTTTTGGGGAGCTATCCAATATTAATAAGTTAATTCAAAAAGGAGAATAAAATATGTTATTAACAACAACAGGTACTATTGAGGGACACCAAATTGAACGTTATTTGGGGATAGTCTCTTCCGAAGTGGTTCTAGGAGCGAATGCAATCAAGGATATGATGGCGGGGTTTCGCGATTTTTTTGGCGGGAGATCCAACTCTTATGAACGCGCATTCCAGGAAACTCGTGAAGCAGCGCTGCGCGAGCTTGAAGACCGTGCACGCGCATTGGGCGCAGATGCTGTCGTTGGGGTTCGACTGGACTTTCAGACAGTAGGTACGGGCGGAATGATGATGGTGGGCGCAACCGGAACGGCGGTAAAAATGAGATCTTAAACGGAAAAAGCCCTAAGTAATTTGAGGGCTTTTATTTTTACTGAAAATTAGAAAAAAGGTCATTACACTGTTTTTATGCAAAATGTATTGTCTTTTCGTGTGTAAAAGAGATGATGTGGTCCGACCGGATTTAAAATCTATTATGAACTTTCTGTTAATAGGAATCTGAGCGATAATTATAATTGTATATAAAAACAAATTTATCTAAGTTTGGCTTTTAAGACTTTTAAACAACCTAAGAGGGTAAATGAGACTGTCGTAATTAAACAAAGCGCATGTAAAGCGTTCATAAATACTGAAAAGTAGGTTATACGTGAACATTCACATTGCAGGATGAAATATAGGATAGCTTCATCACCTTTAAATGACAAATTTATACGGATGAAAAATTGGTTTAAGGCGAATTCGGCGCATTTGATCGTTATTGCGATATTTATTACGCTCGTATTTTTTTATTTTACTCCTGTCTGGCAAGGCAAAACACTTGCCCAGTCGGATGTGGTACAGGCGCAAGCAGCACAGAAGGAGTTATTTGATTTTAAAGCAAAGGATGGAAAAGCCCCATTGTGGACAAATTCCATGTTCGGTGGAATGCCGACCTATCAAATCTGGCAGGAAAATGAAAATAACATTGGTACTTATTTCCTAAAAGCCGTTAAGTTTGCCTTTCCAAGCCCAATGGACACTGTTCTTTTCTATTTGTTGGGTGCATATTTTCTCTTTAGTGTATTACGAATCAAACCCTGGTTGGCTGCGGTCGGTGCTATTGCCATAGCCTTTACATCCTATAATTTTATCTATATAGAAGCAGGTCATATAACGCGTGCCAATGCGATTGCATTTATACCGCCTGTAATTGGGGCCGTAATTATGTGCTATCGGGGCAGCAGACTATGGGGACCTGTGTTATTAGCCTTATTTCTCTCGTTGGAAATCCGTGTCAATCACTTGCAGACGACCTACTACCTGCTGATGGTGCTTATGGTATATGTGATTTTCACGTTCATAGATGCTTTTAAACAAAAGCAATTAAGGGGATTTTTTATTGCTTCGGGCAGACAGATTATCGCAGTTGTCATCGCTTTGATGGTAAATGCATCTATTTTATTGCCGACTTGGGAATATAGTAAATTAAGTACCCGTGGGCATGCCAATATCACTAAGGTTGATAACAACAATACCAAAGAGAAAGGACTCGATAAAGAATATGCTTATGAGTGGAGCCAAGGAATCGGAGAGACAATGACCTTTTTAATTCCAAATGCTTATGGCGGCTCAACTGGTGGTCAATTGGACGAAAAATCGCATGTAGCGAAGTTTCTGATGGAAAGAGGAGGGGCCTCGGAGATTCAAGCTGGACAAATGGCACAGGGCATGCCAACCTATTGGGGGGACAAACGTTTTACTTCAGGGCCGTGGTATTTTGGTGCTGGAGTTTTCTTCCTATTTGTTTTGGGCCTTGTTATTGTTAAAGATCGCTTTAAGTGGTGGATTTTGGCAACAACAGTTTTAGCGTTGCTTTTGTCCTTTGGAAAGAATTTTACGTTGGTATCGGATCTGTTTTTCGATTATTTCCCGATGTATAACAAATTTAGAGCGGTTGAATCTATCTTAGTAGTCGTTTCCATTACGGTGCCTATGATGGCCATTATGGCGGTCAACGAACTGTTGACACGTGCAAAGGAAATTCCAAATTTGGATAAAAAAGTTCTATATACCTTTATTGGCGTGGGGGGATTCTGTCTGCTCATTGGCGTGTTGCCGGATCTATTTTTAAACTTTAGAAATGCTGAGCATAGCAATTTAATAGCAACCTTTGAACACCAGATAGGCGATAAGGGCTTTGCAACAGAATTAGCAAACCAGTTGGTTCTGGATCGCAAAGATATTGCAAGCAAAGATGCTTATCGTTCTTTTGTCATTGTCTTATTGACATTCGGTTTTGTTTGGATCTTTTTAAAGAAAAAGTTAAGCGAGGGGATATTGTTAGGTAGCTTGCTTGTTTTATTCTTATTTGATTTATGGAGTGTAGATAAACGTTTTTTAAATGATAAATCATTTATGGAGAAGGGTGCTACTGCACAACAGGTATTCCAACAACGGGAGGTGGATCAATTGATTTTAATGGATAAGGATCCAAGTTACCGCGTCCTTGACCTGACTTCGGATCCATTCTCGGATGCTCGGCCGTCTTATTTCCATAAGTCACTGGGTGGGTATCATGCTGCAAAATTAATGCGCTTCCAGGAAATTTTGGAAAATCAATTTAATGGTGCTCTTAATGAAGATGTGTTGGATATGTTCAACGTACGTTATTTGATTACGACAGATCCTCAGAATCAGTCGCAACGTATCGTAAGAAGAAGTACAGCTGCAGGAAATGCCTGGTTTGTGGATAAGATAAATTTTGTGAAAGGAAATGCCGAGGAAATGCAGGCTATCAGCTCTTTTGATCCGCATAAAGAGGCTTTTGTCAATCAACAATATCAAAATGAGATTAAAGCTAGAACTTCGAATGCCTCAACGACAGGAGAGATTAAGCTGACCTCTTATCATCCCGATAAAATGCAATATGAATATACTGCGGCTAATGATGCGTTTGCCGTATTTTCTGAAGTATTTTATGATAAAGGCTGGAAAGCATATGTGGATGGAAAGGAAACACCAATTATTCGTGCTGATTATATCTTAAGAGCGCTGCAATTGCCTGCGGGCACGCATAAAGTGGAATTTGTATTTGATCCAGAGTCACACAAATTTGGTAATCTATTGACTTTGATCTCGTCTATTATTCTTGTATTGGGAATAGGGGCTGCGATATACCTTTCCTTTAGAGGGAATAAAAAAGAAACAGCGGCTTAGGTGCTGTTTCTTTTTGAATTGTTTGAGCTTTAGAATAATTTGAGCTGCGGATCTGTTATTCTAAAGCTCTTTCTATGATGTGGTGTAGAGCCGTACGCCAATACGGCTGTTCTGTGCTTAACTGTTGGGTACCCTTTGTTGGAGAGCCAGTCATAATCGGGATAATCCAAAGCGATGTTGTCCATGTATTCATCCCGATACGTTTTAGCTAAAACAGAAGCTGCTGCAATGGACAGGTATTTCCCATCTCCCTTGACGATGCAAGTATGAGGAATTTGCTGATAGGGAATAAATTTATTCCCATCCACAATAATATACTCTGCTTTGATCTTTAAGAGATCAAGTGCCTTGTGCATAGCTAAGTAGCTTGCATTATGAATATTTATACGATCGATTTCTTCTGCAGAGACGCTCGCAACAGCATAGGCAAGAGCCTCGCGCTCAATGATAGGGCGTAGCGCCATCCTTTTTTTCTCACTCAGTTGTTTGGAGTCATTTAGCAATTCGTGGTGATAGTCTGTGGGGAAAATCACAGCCGCCGCGAACACCGGTCCTGCCAGACAACCTCTTCCTGCTTCGTCACAACCGGCCTCTACCCACTGCTCCTGATAATATGATAATAGCATGTTCAGTCCTTAAAATAGCCGAAAATACAAATAAATTTAGAGTTATCCATTGTAACTTCTGTGTGAATTTTGACCATTTACATTAATTAACACTAATAATGTCTTTTTTTGTAAAGATTTAGAACACTAGACTATTAAAATGCTGGAATAATTTCATTAGCAAAATAAAAGGTTGTTCTAGTTTAGGCCATATTGTGTCAAAATTAAACTTGAGCACTGGTTTTGGTGTCAGAGATTTATCAATTATAGAAATA
>JALAGS010000137.1 GCA_022712315.1 Sphingobacterium sp.
GTGGAGAGAACAATAAGTTGTCTGTGTTTTATTGTTTTCTTTATGTTGTTATATGTTGTAGTTAGTGTTATGTTTTTGTTTCAAATATGTTACATTTTATTTCGTCGATTTATAATTTGCATGTATGAATTATTTTAGTGTTTAAAATACTGTTTTTCAGTATTTTATATTTTTTTTGTTAATTTAAGAATTGATTGTTTTATAAAAATATTAAAAAAGATATTCGTATTCGTGTTAAAATTATATTATCTTAATATTGATTTAACCAATTGTTTTTTAATTGTTTAGTAATGCTTTGTTAATAATTTACAAATATTAAATAACCTTTCTTTGTAAGCGAAGAAAAACAAAACCAAATTCATGAAAACGAAACACGTATTACTTCCTGTAATGATCGGGATGTCTCTGAGCGCTTGGGCGCGGAGCAAACCTGTCTTTCTGACATCTATTCCCGATGTTAAAATTTCTACCAAATTTCAGGAGCCTATCAAGGGCTTTGTAAAAACAGCTTCCGGTGAGCCGATCTCCGGAGCCTCCATTTTTAATTCATCTACAAATAAAACTACGAAGACAGATGCTAGTGGAGCATTCGTCATTGAAGGGAAAATCGGACAGACACTACGGGTGTCGACAATAGGGTTTGAAACCCAGCTAGTGAAAGTTGAATCAATGTCATTGACTATCAGTCTGGTGTCGACAGATCAATCGCTTGATGAAGTGATTGTTGTCGGATATGGCAAGCAAAAAAAGGTAAACCTCACGGGGGCGGTTACGCAAATCGATTCGAAAGTACTGGAAAATCGTCCAGTCGCCAATGCTACCCAGGCATTACAAGGAGCAATACCAAATTTGAATATTACCTTTACCAACGGAAGACCAGGGGGCGAGGGAAATGTCAATATTCGAGGTTTTGCTTCAATAAACTCTGCCAATGCACAACCTCTTATTCTCATTGATGGGGTTCCGGGAAATATTAATACGATCAACCCCCGCGATATAGAGTCGATCTCCGTTTTAAAAGATGCGTCTGCAGCAGCCATTTACGGGGCTCGAGGGGCTTTTGGTGTTATGCTCGTAACAACCAAAAAAGGAAAAGCAGGGAAGATGAATATCAATTATAGCAATAATTTCGGTTGGTCGGGGTTAACTGTTCGCACAGATTTTATGACCAGTGGTTATGATGCTGCAAAATTGAATGATGAAGCATTTATCCGGGCTACTGGTAATAGTTACACAGGCTATACAGAAGATGACTATGCAGAATTGTTGAAAAGAAAAACAGATCCAAGTCTGCCCTCAGTTGTTGTCCAGAACAGAAATGGAAAAGATCAATATGTATACTACGGCAATACTGATTGGTGGAATGAGATGTACCGAAAAACGCAGGCGTCTATGGAGCATTCGCTGAATTTCTCGGGCGGGAGTGAAAAGATTGATTACTACGTTTCAGGCCGCCTCTATGAAAAAGGAGGATTGATGAAAATTAATCAGGATAAATTTGACGCTTATAATGTTCGATCAAGAATAAATGCTCAGGTGACGCCATGGCTTAAAGTAAGTGCAAATACTCAACTTAATTATCAAAACTATACTTATCCTGGATGGGCTACAAGTCCCGATAATAACAATAATTTTATTTCGACCACTGTTCATGCTTTACCATCGTATGTGCCCATGAATCCGGATGGTACGGCTACTTATCGAACTGAACTCAATAATTATAACATTGGAGACGGTATCTATGCGGACTTGCTGCATGGGAAGTCTAAAGGTGGCGAAGATAAATATGAGTTCATCAATATGTTTGAAACAGTATTTCAGTTAGCCCCTAATCTGACACTAACAGGAAATTACACATTTACTTATAATCCTATCCATAATTGGAATAGAAGGACAGCAGCTCCTTGGTCTGTTTTCCCTGGGGTGATCAATTATCTCGGAAATGATACGTATACTGAAACGATCATTAATAGACCTAAACACTCGCTTAATCTCTTTGCAAATTATAATAAGCAATTTGGGGATCATCAGTTGGGGGCTACTGTCGGATTTAATCAAGAGACTACAGGTTATAAAAGGATCGGTGGAACACATAATAACTTGTTGTCAGAGGATCTAAACGACTTTGCTCTAGGGACAGGTCAGATGCAACTACTTGGTAATGCAAATACATGGGCATTACGAGGTTATTTTGGTAGATTAAATTACAATTACAAAGGGAAGTATCTTTTAGAGGTGAATGGTCGCTACGATGGAACTTCTAAATTTCCTTCCAATCAACGGTATGGATTTTTTCCTTCTTTTTCGGGAGGATGGCGGATTTCAGAAGAATCTTTTATGGCGAATCTGAAACCGATTTTGAATGAAGCTAAATTTCGTGTTTCTTATGGCGCACTTGGAAATGCTCAGGAAGCGGCGGAATATGGTTATATCCAATTGCTGAATGCGGGATTGTCAAATTATATCACCAATGGTACAAAAACACAGTATTTAAGTTCTCCGACTCCAATTTCTTCCGATTTAACATGGGAAAGAACGAATACGTTAAATTTTGGAACAGACCTTGAGTTTTTCAGAAGTCGATTGACTGTGTCTGCGGATTACTTTATACGGAACACCTTGGATATGTTAATACCGGGCAAGACATTACCCGCGGTGTTCGGTTCGGCTTCACCGAAAACTAATGCAGGCGATTTAAGAAACAAGGGGTGGGAGCTTTCGGTAGCTTGGCGTGATCAGTTTGAATTGGATGGAAAACCTTTTGGTTACAATGTAGGTTTGGGATTGTCCGATTCCAAAGCGAAGATTACACGTTTTGACAACAAGGAAATGTTGCTGAGTAACTATTATGTCGGTCAGACTCTTGGGGAAATCTGGGGGTATAAGACCGATGGGTTCTTTCAGTCACAAGCTGAAATAGACAATTGGAAAGTTAATCAAGATTATGTAGACAAACAACGGCTGGCAGCCCCCGGAGATTGGTCCAAGCTTCATCCGGGTGATTTGAAGTTCGTAGATATAGGTGGAAAAGACGGCATTCCCGATGGAAAGGTGGATGCTGGAGATAATACATTAATGAATCCTGGAGACCAGGTTATTATAGGTAATAATAGGCCTCGTTACACATTTGGTTTTAATCTCGGTGCAAATTGGCAAGGATTTGATATCTCCGCCTTTTTTCAAGGGATAGGACGACAACATTGGTGGCCGGGAGCAAATGCCGACAAATTTTGGGGACCATATTCTAGACCTTATTATTCTTTTGTGCCAAAGGATTTTGAGGAAGATATTTGGACTCCTGAAAATACGAATGCCTATTATCCACTATTGAGAGGATATATTGCTTTGAACGATCGAGGATCTTTAAATGTTAAATCTGACCGATATTTACAAGATTTAGCGTATATACGTCTAAAGAATCTTACCGTCGGTTATACTGTTCCTCAAGCTTGGTTGAAACGTATTAAACTGGCCAACGCAAGAGTTTATGTCTCTGGTGAGAATATTTGGACAGCAACTAAACTTCGGTCAAAATATATTGATCCCGAGCAGTCTGCTCAAGAGGCCAATGGAAGATCTTATCCGGTCTCTAAAACATTCTCATTTGGTCTAGATTTAACATTTTAATATCATGAAAAAAATAATATATATATATGCATTGTTGAGCTGCGGTATGATGGCTTGCAGCAAAGATTATCTGGAACGTCTTCCTGAGTCAGCAGTCACTCCTGATGCTTCTTTTAAGACAGAAAAAGATCTGGCATTATTTACGAAGTCTTTCTACGATGCGGCACTTCCATCGGCCGAAGGCGTATACAATGAGTCTGTTGATAATATTGTTAAAACAACACTGGATGATGAATTGACAGGAAAAAGACAGGTTCCGATAAGTGGCGGCGGATGGACTTGGGGGAATCTTCGGAATATCAATTACTTTTTAGAAAACTGCTTTAATACCGTTTCGGAGGCAACTGCTGCGCCTTATGCTGCCGAAGCACGTTTTTTTCGGGCTTACTTTTATTTCGATAAACTGAAACGTTTTGGAGATGTACCTTGGTATGACAAGGTAATTGATCAAAATGATGAAGAACAGCTTAAGAGACCTCGTGATCCTAGAGCTTTAGTGGTATCGAACATTCTTGCTGATTTGGATTATGCTATCGCCAATCTCTCGGCTACAAAAAGTGATGAAAAGGTAACGAAATGGACGGCATTGGCAATGAAATCTCGTGTGGCTCTTTTTGAAGGTACATTTCGTAAATATCATACTGAATTTAATTTGCCTGATGCAAACAGCTTATTGGAGAAAGCTGCAGATGCTGCGAACAAGCTTATGGAAGGAGCACAATACAGCTTGTACAATGCTGCTGGAACAGATTCCTATGGTGCGTTGTTTTATAGCGTCAATAGTTTGCCGCAGGAGGTGATTTTAGCACGTAAATTTTCGGATGCATTGCAGATTTGGCACAACGTAAACTATTATACGATTACAGCATCCTACGGAAAACCAGGATTAGATAAAAATTTGGTTGATTCTTATCTAATGAAAGATGGGACGAGGTTTACGGATAAATCCAATTATCAAACGATGACTTTTAAAGAGGAGGTGCAAAATCGTGATCCTCGCTTGAGCCAGACCATCCGTACGCCAGGATATAAGCGTATTGGTGGGGCAGCTCCAATTGCTCCAAATTTTGGTAATTCTGTGACGGGTTATCAATTGATTAAATTTGTTGGAGACGTTAAGTATGATAATTATAATCGTTCAGAGAATGATATGCCAATATTTAGGTATGCCGAAGTGTTGTTAAATTATGCTGAAGCGAAGGCTGAGTTGGGCATATTAAGTCAGGCTGATCTGGATAAGTCGATCAAACTCATAAGAGATCGTGTGGGTATGCCCAATATAAATCTGCTGCAGGCTAATTCAAATCCTGATGCATTTTTAGCAAAGGATTATCCCAATGTAAATGGCGATATGAAAGGCGTACTGCTGGAAATAAGAAGAGAACGCCGTATTGAATTGGTCATGGAATCTTTCCGTTGGGACGATATTTTAAGATGGAAAAGTGGACAACTGGTTACCAGACAATTTAAGGGTATGTACTTCCCCGGCACAGGTAGGTTTGATTTAGATAATGATGGAAAGGATGATATTTGGATTTATGAAGGTGATAAGCCTGCAGCTTCTGGTATTCAGCTGTTGAAGTTAGGCTCGGAAATCTTGTTGGAAAATGGGAATAAAGGAAATGTGATTATTAATGCACATATCAAAAAGGTCTTTGATGAGAAGAAAGACTATTTATATCCAATACCTGTACAAGAAAGGCAGTTGAATCCTAACCTTACCCAAAATCCTAACTGGGGCGAATAGTCATATTTAAGTAACGAGGTCGGTCACCGAAAAATTTTTCGATGACCGACCTCGTTTTGTTTTTTTTTGAGAGTCATTTTTAAGCGTTGTATTTCAGTTGATTATGATGTGAAAAAGTCATTTAATATATTTTTCGTACCTTTGTACTGTCGAAAGACAGCATGGCGTGAGTTTATTCCGCTATGGCCGATGCGCCTGAATGGCATGGTCTAGGTTGTTCGTAATACTTATTGAAGTATATTTTGGAGATGCTTTAGTGCATTTCGTCTTTAAAAGATTAGTTTCTTTTTCATCATTGCTCTTATCGAACCGAGAGTAAAGTATGTTAGTTAATAAGTTGATTGAACTGCATAGGTAGGATTTCGATCACACGAACTCAACTGTAGGGGTATTTTATTTCAATGAATACAACGTAGGTGTTTAACCTTAGTGGATTACTTATGTCCGGATGGTTTACCTATGTTTAAAAAAATTAAAGAATTGATAAAAGTAGAAATATAAAAGTAAAAGTGGAGGACTTGGTACTTGTTTTTGGGAAACAGAAGAAGCAAGCTCTGAAATTGCTGAACGAAGGTTTCTCCAAAAAGGAGATCTTAGCAAAAACGGATTGTACGATTGGGATCAACAAAGCTAATTTTGAAATTTTCGAAGGAGAATTTTTTGTTATCATGGGACTTTCTGGCAGCGGTAAATCTACCTTGCTTCGATGCCTCAATCGCTTGAATGAACCGACATCGGGCAAAGTATTTATTAATGGTGAGGATATTACCGGAAAAAATAATAAGGATCTCCTTGAGGTTCGCCGAACAGAAATGAGTATGGTTTTTCAGAAGTTTGGGTTGTTGCCCCACCACACTGTACTGAGCAATGCTGCCTTCGGTTTGGAACTCAGGGGGGAGGAAAAGGAGAAACGCGAATCGAAAGCCCAAAAAGCGCTTGATATCGTTGGTTTGAATGGATTCGAGCAACAGCTGCCTGCTCAGCTCTCCGGCGGTATGCAGCAGCGTGTCGGTTTAGCCCGTGCACTTGCAAATGATCCGGAAGTATTATTGATGGATGAAGCATTCTCAGCATTGGATCCCCTGATTAAAACTGAAATGCAAGATCAGCTGCTCGAACTCCAGGATAATCTGCAAAAGACAATTGTATTTATTACGCATGATCTGGATGAAGCAATCAAATTAGGCGATCGTATTGCCATTATGAAAGATGGCGTTATTGAGCAGATTGGTACAGCGGAAGATATCCTTACAAATCCGGCGAGCGAATATGTTAAAGCCTTTGTGGAAAAGGTGGATCGTAAATCCATTATTTCAGCGGGATCGCTGATGTTTGAAAAACCCACTGTGGTGCGTTTCAAAAAAGACGGTCCCGAGGGGGCTTTGCGGAAAATGAGAGCTACTGGAATCGAAATTCTACCTGTAGTCGATGCACATGATACTTTTCTTGGATTTGTTCACATAAATGAAGTTATTCAGTCGGCAAAGCGCAAGGAGCCTACTGTAGAATCCATTATACATACCATTGTTCCAACGGTATCAAAGGAAGTGACCGTGGAAGAAATGCTACCCTTGATATCAGAGGTTAGATCGCCTATTGCTGTAGTGAATGAACATAATCGCTTGTTGGGTATCGTTACACAGACCTCCTTGATTATCGAGGCCACAAAATATAATGA
>JALAGS010000138.1 GCA_022712315.1 Sphingobacterium sp.
AAATAAGGCAATTGTAGACATTTCTCTACAAGAAAAAGAACATAACACAAATACCCTACATTAAGTTAAATGCTATTTATATAATTGCATCGATAAAAAATAACACTAATCAAAAATAATGGTATGACAGCTTTAGAAATCGAAATCAGATAATAAATACAAGGATGTTTTACAAAACAATAAAGAAATCAAATAATCAAAAATCAATAACAAAACAAAATGTCAATTAACATGAATCTAAACTCACATCGCCGACTGACGAACCTGCTCATGCTGGGCTGCAGTGCATTTGCACTTAGTCTTTACTCATGTAACAAAAGCGGAGAAAACACTGCATTAACAGGAGAAACTGTCGTTAAAATCAATCTATCAGGCGTAGAAGCCTACAATGAATCCGACAATAATGCGGTTCAGAAGCAAGCTTCCACTGGCTCCTCACACGCATCAAGCAGTGCACCTGATGTACAGGAAATGACCGTACCATTGGAAAATGGAGGCTCCATTGACGTTGTTCTAACAAATAGTTCAGCCGTCACAAAAAGCCTGGTTGCCTCATCAAATCCCAAACTAGCGGCTACTCAAACCGTCGAGAAGCCATTGGACAAAAACGTCAAGTATAAAGTTGTTGTTTATGACAGCCAAGGAGCCTACGTAACAGAAAAGACGTATAACTATGGCGAGGAAGCAACTGCCGCAGGTATTGTTCTTGATGCCGGAAAGTCTTATACCTTCATTGCTTATTCAATCAATAGCACAACAGCATTACCGAGCATTGACAATCAAAACACATTGTCTACAGCCAGCTTAAATAATATTAGTGGTGATTTAATGTATTACACAGGCACTTTAACACTAAAAAATGGTGTAAACAACTTGAACGTTGTATTAAAGCACAGATTTAGCCAGATCACAACGACATTGACCATGGACCCAAGCATGACCGGAGCGATCACTCAAATCGGAACTGCGGTATTAAAGCCTAGTCACAATAGTGCAAATTTAAAATTCGCAGACCAAACACTAACGTACAACGGTTTAAACAATGCTGGTGTGACCGCACAATTTCCCGCTTTAGGAAATGGGCTACGTACCGTGATCAGCAATCCGGCCTTATTGATCCACCCGACAACCAGCAACGGAACATTGATGCTTGGCAGTCTAACCCTTGATGATGAAACCAAAACGAACATCAGCATTCCAAATGTAAAGATCAATCCTGGACAGAAATACGACCTGAAACTCAACTTCAGAACCTGTACACAAGATGTAACCAGTGATGGCTTAAACTGGAGCTACCCGGCAACAACATCAGGCGGCAAAACAGGCATTATGAAAGATGGCAAATTCTATCCAAATGGAACTACTATCGACAGGAGCTTCACAGCACCAGCAGCAGACTATGGTTTTGTCTTCGACATTACCGAACTGGACAATGCGTTCAATATGGAAGTTAACGGTGTGAAATTAGCGAAACAGGAAATTCAATTTGAAGTTGGTGCTTCTTCGGCTCAAAATATCCAGTTTGTCGACGGAAGTAAGTATGCTGGCAACAATATCGAAACGGGCAAAAGAATCGACCAAGTTTACAACATGAAAGGTACAAGTACCAGCCCTCTGGTTAAGCTGGTGATCAGCCGAACTGGACAGGTCACTTTGTTTGGTAGCAAAACATCCGGCGGTCCTTTATATGAACTTAAGCTCATTAATGGAAACAGCTTCAACACGTTCCCTTGGAGCGCGACACAAAGCAACACCGTAAAAGTAACCCAGCTCGTTGATGGACGTACAATTATTAAAGGTGTAGGTGCAGGAAAGAAGAAAATCCCTTGTCAATAATCTATAAATAAGTCAATAATAAACAATCTAAAATTTGCCGAGAATAGCGATACAAAATTCAGTAAGCGTAAATCAGCAAGCATAAAAAAGATATTATGGAAAAGAAATTAGCATACATCGCCCCAAAAGTCAACACGACTACAATCGAACTTGAGCAAGGTATTGCTGCGGGTTCCGCATGCGCTAGACCCGAAGATGCCAACAGCGGCAAGGTCAGCGAACAATGGGAAGCAGGTTCATCGGACAACAGAAATATCGACTGGTAGACCATTTCCAATAGTGAACAAAAAAGAAAGCCAACTTTTATATAAAAGTTGGCTTTCTTTTTTATAGCGGGCTTGATTCCCATCGCAACAACGGGTCAAATTCAACCCGCTGCAACAGTTACAGAATAGTCTGTAGACGTTGCGGAAAGTCCTCGATCTTTGAAAGGCTTAATTGTTTCATAACCTGATACAAATGTGTTTTGAACATATTGATGGTATGCTCCCC
The DNA here is from genome assembly GCA_022712315.1 of Sphingobacterium sp. Lineage (GTDB taxonomy): Bacteria > Bacteroidota > Bacteroidia > Sphingobacteriales > Sphingobacteriaceae > Sphingobacterium. Next base: position 2,329 of record JALAGS010000138.1, read on the forward strand.
GCCTTCATTACCTAGAGCTCCCACACCATACATAAATGGTCTTCCCATAAAATTAAAATCTGATCCAACTGCATGGGCCCGTGCCAAATCAACTCCCGAACGGATACCACCGTCCAGCATGATTTTTATCTTCTTTTTATATTCAGGATTACTGGCCAAATGAATCAATGAATTGATCGAAGACTCACTTGCATCAAGTTGTCTTCCGCCATGATTTGATACAATAACGCCATCAACGCCCAAGGCAATGGAAGCCTGCATATCTTCATCTGTAGCAATCCCTTTAAGTACCAAAGGTCCTTTCCACAGATCCCGAATGGCTTTAATTTTTTCAACATCCACTTTACCAGTAAATGTTCTATTCATAAATTGTCCCAACTGTGCCAAATCAAGCCCCTTTTCCATATAAGGCTTCAATGTCGCAAAGGAAGGGATCCCGTGTCTTAATGTTTCTATCCCCCAAGTCGGACACGCAAAAGTTTGCAAGATATTAGCTATACTAATTTTAGGCGGCATAGATAAACCACTCTTGATTTCGCGATAGCGAAGTCCAAAAGCAGGCACATCAACCAGTACGACCAACACAGGACATTCAACCGTCTGTAAACGTTTTATAATATCATCGCGTAGTCTATTTTCCGTCGGATGATACAGCTGAAACCATGCCTTACCATCGGATACTTCGGCAATACGTTCGATACTGCTCGTTGAAACGGTGCTCAAAATATAGGGAATATCATTCTTTGCTGCCGCTTTGGCAAGAATTTCCGGTGCATTCGGCCACATCAATCCCTGAAGTCCAATAGGTGAAACACCAAATGGTGCGCTATAACGACGACCGAATAATTCGACAGAAAGGTCTATTTCTTCACTGGCAAGCAAATATTGCGGCTTCAACAGAATGTTATCAAAATCGTTCTCGTTTCTGGCAAGATTCAGTTCTTCATTTGCCCCTCCGGTCAAATAATCAAATGCAAATCGGGGAATCCTTTTCTTCGCTTTAATCTTTAGATCTTCAACAGAAGGATAACGTGTATTGTATATAAATTTCTGGCTCATGATTGATGTATTGTTTAAAAACAGTTTTTAACTGCGCGCCAAACTTAGAAAAATTGCTTTTTAAATGCAAGATAATTATAATGAATATAAAAAATCTGCTAGATATTTCTGCGGTATCCCAATTCTGCACCACCACTTACGGGTAAATTTACGCCGGTGATAAAACGAGCTTGGCTAGACAGCAAAAATACGCAGGCATCGGCGATCACGTCACCTTCAGGACAGTATCCCAGTAAATGAATATCTTTCAAAAAGTCAAAAACCTGTGCCGGCCGAGGCTGTTCCAGCGTCCATTTGTTGAGCATGGGCGTCATAACAGCAGCTGGCATAACCGAATTAACACGAATACCGACAACCGCATAGTCTATCGCCATTGATTTTGTGAGCGCGTTGACAGCACCCTTCGTCGCGGCATAGGCTGCGTGATTTTCCTGACCAATATCCCCTACTAAACTGCTGGTGTTTAGAATGCTGCCGCCCGACTCTTTTAAATAGGGATAGCCATATCTCGTCGTCAATAGGATACTCTTCATATTGGTATCCAGCAACCTGTACCATTCATCGTCTGTTGTTTCATGCAAAGGCTTTGATGGACTCGCCAGACCAGCATTATTATGGATTGCATCAATCCGGCCGAAAACAGCAACAGTCTGCTGGATCGCCAAATCAACCTCTTGAGCCTGTGTCACATCCGCACAGATTCCGATATGCGGCCTGCCGATCAATTCACTCACTTCATCAACCGACGCTTGATCGATGTCAATAAAGGCCACCTTCGCCCCTGCTTTTACATAAGCTTTCACACATTCCAAACCGATTCCGGCACTTCCGCCGGTAATCAATATTATTTTATCTTCTAAGGTTTTCACGTTCTATTATTCTTGTCTTTAGCATCAAGTTCCAAAGAATCGGAACATTTAACAAATCAGTTGAAAATTACATATAAAATCATCACAATAACGAGCAGCAATGCCGACAAAATACGGTAATTTCCTATACCCGGCCAAGCTTTACCCCGAAGCGGATCCATAGGGTTCTTCCAGTACAAATCCCGACTTTGCACAGTATGCTGCACAGGATACACATACGATAACAATACCTGAAGTATCATACAGACCAAAAACAAATAAAACGCCATCATCATGAAGGGAGTCTGGCCTATCCAGGAATCCGGCATTAGTTTATTCAATACAAATACAGCGATCCCCAGAACAGATCCGATCCATAAGGTCAGTTTCGCGGATATTGCAGACGCTCCTTTCCAAAAGACACCTAAAAGAAATACACAGGTTATGGGTGGAGCAATATGCGCAATTACATCATTTATGCCATTAAAAATGCTCTCATAGCGATCCAGCAGCGGCAAAAGTGCTAAGGAAAAGCCCATCGCAATGACTGCGGCAATTTTCCCGATGCGAATCAATTGCTTATCGGAAGCGGCAGGCCGCCGCTGTTTAAAAATATCATAGCTTACCATGGTCGAGATGGAGTTTAAGGCACCCGATATTTGACTCATTAAACCCGATAAAAGCGCTGCAACCAACACACCGATCAATCCCGAAGGCAGCAGCTGTGTAATCATTAAGGTATAGATACCTTTTGAATTGACCTGCCCCTGACTATCCACCCCCAGACTGCTTAAATCCAATTGCCCTGTTTTAAACAAGGTATACGCAAATAGACCGGGAAGCACAAATATAAAAACGGGCAAAATTTTCAGGAAGCCACAAAAAAGAGCTCCCACACGCCCGTGGTTTTCATCCTTCGCCCCCAAAACACGTTGCACAATCGTCTGATCGGCACACCAGTACCAGATGCCCAGAATCGGATAACCAAATAATACCGCATACCAGGGCATTCCGCTTCCATCGCTGTTGCGAAGCATCGATAGACGTTCCAATGCATTCTCCTTTAACAGTTCAGCTTTCATCGGCATCCAGCCGCCCATCTTGTCAAAAGCAGCAAAACTGATAATAAAAGCCCCTGCCAGCAATACAATAGTCTGAATAGATTCCGTCACGACAACAGCACGCAACCCACCTAGTATTGTATATATTCCGGTAATCATACAGATCACGGTAATACTCAGATACATATTAAATCCAAAGAGCGTACGCAGTACAATTCCGCCGGCCAGCATCGAAAAAGCAATATGAATAACAATTGCCGATAGTATTGAGATAAACGTGAGCCAATCCCGGCTGGCACGGTCATAGCGCCGTTCCAGAAAGTCGGGCAAGGTAGCAACACCCGATTTAAGATAAAACGGAACAAAAAACAAGGCCAGTAAAACCAGGGTAAAGGCAGCCATCCATTCAAAGTTGCCATTAAGCAGACCTGTATCAAAACCGCTTTGCGCCAGACTGACCAAATGCACCGTTGAGATATTGGTCGCAAACAGCGCCAGCCCAATGGCCGGCCACCGGAGTGTCTTTCCAGCCAAAAAATACCCCTCAGCGCTTGTTTCCTTCACTTTCTTAAATCGTCCCGAACCAGCCAATACGCCGACAACCAAAATCAACATAATATAAAAGATGGCGATACCTAAATCTAAATTTCCTAACATAACGTCAACTTATAACAAATCACAACTGCTTCCCACATCCATCGGCGTACGGTAAACTCCACTTTCTATTGATACGGGATGTAAAAAATGTGACTTTAAATGCGGAATATGCTCTAAAAATAGGGCCTCATGCCCAAGGCTGATGTGGTTAAACAAAACAAGATGCTGATGCAGCTGCCCCATGTCGCCGACATGGGGTACAACGGGAATATGATATTTTCGAGCGAGTAAACTCACTGAAATAAACTCGCTCACGCCGCCGACTCGAACGGCATCCACCTGAATAAATCCTGTCGCACCCATCTGAAGATAATTTTTAAACAGAATGCGGTTCGGCACATGCTCCCCCATAGCCACTTTAATCGGCGCAATGCGATCGGCCAATATCTTATGGCCAACAATGTCGTCTGGGTGTGTCGGCTCCTCTACCCAAAAAGGGTTCATCTCTTTCAGCTCTTGGCAGATGGAAAGCGCCTGCGGAAGGGTCCATTGCTGATTTGCATCCAGCATCACTTTAGCTTCATCGCCGGCAACCTCCCGTACGATATGCGCGCGGCGGATATCCCGCAATGGATTTTCGCTACCCACTTTGAGTTTCATCGCGGAAAAACCATTGTCGATAGCACGCCTGCAATTGTCCCGCACTTTTTCATCCGAATAGTTAAACCAGCCTACCGACGTGTCGTAGCCAGCATATCCTTTTTCAATAATCCCCATTCTTTCAGAAGACGCTGAGATGTTTGAAGCGAGCAACTTAACCGCTTCTGCTTTTGTAAGCTCATCCTCCAAATAGGAAAGATCCAACGTATTAACAATCTCTTCGGCGCTGAGATCTGTCAACAGTTTCCACAGCGGAACTCCTCTCGTTTTGGCCCAAAGGTCAAAACAGGCGTTTGTTACCGAAGCTAAGGCCAAATGAACGATCCCTTTATGCGGACCTAACCAGCGAAACTGCTGTTCGTTGCTCAACTGATTAAACAACCGACCAAAATCTGCCATCAGATCCTCAATTGGAATACCCTTCAACCGTTCGGCATAAAAAGCTGCGGCGCGACAGACCAGCTCATTTCCTGCACCCAGTGTAAAAGCCAGACCTGTGCCTACACGCCCCTTATCATCTACCAATCGCGTCACAGCATAAGAATAGACCGGATCCTTGTGTATCGCATCACTGCCCGCACCTGTAGCCAAAGGAAATCTCCGATCCTGAATATCAAACGTCTTTATCATAAAGTCTTAACGTACTTGTTTTTAGTGTTTAGGTTAATCTATTTTGAACTATAACTTTAGTCTTTCTTTTAATTGAAGCAAAACGGAAACATCCGAATCTTTTATACGCCCGGCACGATTTGGGCCAACGTTTAGGATCAGGATATTATCCTGTGCTGTTGCGGTCTGATAGATCGCCACCAGTTCTTCCAGCGTTTTATATTTCTTATCCGTGGTATTATAAAACCAACGCTCTCCCAGCACTACCGTTGTTTCAAAAGGCATGTAATAGGTATTTCCTTGCGCCATGAAAAGTTTGGGGTCTGGATCCACCGGAAGATAGGGATCGCCCAGCCTAAAATCGCTCGGAAAATAGCGTATTGGGAAATAGTTCTGCTGGTCTTTCGGCAGGACAATATGTTTGTCTGTATTCTCAGGTAATCCGACACTCCAGTTTATACCCACCTGACATCCAGGAACCTTCTTCTTGATTAAACTGTAGATCTCCTGTACCGGCCATCTGTAATTTTCTTTTTCCCAACCGCCATCCAGCCAAAGCTCAACGATATCCGTATACTTCTTGGTGATATCCACCAACTCATTGAGCTGGTTCAACATATATTGATTATATGCTGCATCTTCAGACTTGTCTTTTACATTGGGATTCTGCTTTCGGTCCCATAAGGAATAATACAAACCTAGACGAATCCCCTGTTTAGCACATTCTTTTGCCAGCTCCTGTACGACATCTGTGGTATTTGAAGAATTTGCCACATCATAATCGGTATACTTACTATCCCATAAGCAAAAACCTTCATGATGTTTCGTTACCAAGATCATATACTTCATCCCGGCGGCCTTTGCTGTCGATACCCATTGTTTAACATCAATGGAAGAAGGCGCATATGAGCTAGCGGGTTTAGATCCATCAGTCCACTCCTGATCATGAAATGTATTCATGCCAAAATGAACGAACATACCATATTTTCGGTCAATTTGCTCTCGCTGATAGGCATTGGGCTCCTTGGATGGAACCGGTACAATAGTCTTTATCTGGGCACTGAGTGTTGCTCCCCATGCTGCCAGGACCAAACTGAACAATAGTTTTTTATTCATGGTTATCTTGTTTTGTTAATGACAGAATTCATTCGCCTACGCTAGTACGACAAAAACAATCGTGGCGATATAGGGATATAATTTAGGAGACATAAGTTCTAAGCGTTCTTATTTAGTTAGGCTAAATTACACTCATAACAGCTTTATGACTACTGCTAGATTACCCATTTCTCCCACTATATTAACAGCTTTACGTATATTCATTTATTTTTAAGTCAAAATAAGCTATATTGCTTACTCTTAATTAAAATAACCAAGCGCATGAAACCTGTTTTTGCAAAAATTCTGGAGGGTGCAGAAATTACGACATTTGCGACCAAAGATGTACAACGCCCTTTCTTCTCAACGGAGTTCCACTTTCATAGCGCCTGTCAGATGACTTATATTGTAGAAAGTGAAGGAAAGCGAATTATAGGCGATAATATCAGCAATTTTGCGTCCGATGAATTGACATTTGTGGGACCGGACCTCCCACATGTATGGCACAATAACAATACGAACTGTCCAGACACTGGCTTAGCGGAAACAAAGGTATCACGTTCCCTGGCACTATATATATAGCCTAAATTGATGATTAAATTATTGGGGCAGTTTTTTCAGACAAACAAAATCGAAGCCTTCTTTCTAGCATCCAAGAGAGGCCTCCTGTTCCGCGGTGCTACAAAGGAACAGTTGAAACAAAAGTTAAAAGAGATTGTAAAGCTAGACTATGGTTTTAAAAAAACTATTTTACTATTGGAGATTATGGAGTTAGTGCTATCCTCGGCGGAGTTTGATTACCTTTCCAGTGCCGGATACACCCACAACTATAGCCCTGTCGACAATAGTAAAATTGACCGCATCTTTAAATTTGTATTTAACAACTATACAGGCGAAATTCAATTAGATCAAGTTGCCCGGCTGTCCAATATGTCAAAACATTCCTTTTGCCGTTATTTCAAATCCCGCACACAGAAAACATTCGTCCAATTTGTCAATGAGGTTCGCGTCAGCGAATCTTGCCGCTTGATTGTGGAAAACAAGCATCAGATCACCCATATCGCCTATGCCTGTGGCTTCAACAGTCTTTCGAACTTCAATAAAATTTTCAAATCGATCAAAGGAGTAACGCCAAGTCAATACAAGTCGCAGATACGTTAGCCCTCAAAGATGCAGCTATTTTACCGCTAAAGCGGAAAAAACATAAAAAAATAGACGAACCTTTCAAGCGATAAATAATTTGTAAAACAAATCTGCCAGTAGTCGGGTCTCTATAGAAATTAAAGTTTAGCTATGAAAAAGAAGAAAAACTTATTTGAACGATTTTCGGACTGGGCAACCCGCGCAACTGGCAGTTCTGCGGCATTCATTATTGCCACTTCCACAGTTATTATCTGGGCGGTTAGCGGTCCCCTATTTAATTATTCCGAAACCTGGCAATTGGTGATCAACACCGGAACTACCATTGTTACCTTTTTAATGGTATTTCTTATTCAAAAATCGCAAAATAAGGATTCAAAAGCTGTACATTTAAAACTCAATGAACTAATTGCTTCACATAAAGGAACGAGCAACCGGATGGTTAGCCTGGAAGACTTAAGTGAGGAAGAACTGGATCAGTTGGCCAAATTTTATGCACACATTGCTAAATTAGCTCTTCAGGAAAGTGATATCACCTGCACCCATTCCATTGATGCTGCAGAGGAAAATCACGATTTTAAAATGATAGCCCGAAAAGAAAAGAAGGATCGTTTAGATGATGAGGAAAGTACAAACAACAACCATTAAAACAGCTTAAACAGAAAGGCATGGAGAACGTTTGAAAAATATATTACATACTAACATAGTTAACGATAAGGCAATAAGCGGGGTTCTTAGCCATCGTGCACAGGCCGGTCCCGAAAATCTTCCGAATGATATTCCAGATGGGCATGAAGAAGAGCTGCCAGAAAACATACCGGTTCAGCAACCGGAAATTGACCGTGATGATCTCGAAATGGATGAAGAGGTAGAACTAGGAGTTGACGAGGATAAGCCGGATATACCAGATCAAAATGATCTCGGCTTCGACGAAGAAGCCGGTAGTAAGGCTAGTCTTTCCTATATCAATAACTTTTTCTGGAAACCAAAACGCACTAATCCTGCAGTGTTCTTAGACCCTGTTTTTTCAATCAATTGCTGCCGATGCCCCTCAACTGTTCTTTTACTTAAATAGATTTGATCAGCTATCTCAGCATTTGTATGACCCTCCGCGATCAGTTCCAATACAGACAGTTCACGTTCAGAAATATCGTATCTCTTCATTAATGCTGCACGGTCAACATCGAGGTGAGCATATTTTGGTAAATTCTTTATTAGTTCAATACTCAATGCGGCACTGACATATTGTTGCCCCCTGATTATCTGCTGAATCCCGAATAGAATCTCTTCTACATTGGAATCTTTCGACAAATAGCCGTCCGCTCCTAGGTTCAAAACCTCCTGAACGATTTGAATATTATCCTCCATCGACAAAACAATGATTTTTATAGTCGGATAACCTCGTTTTACTGCTTGAATAAATTGTATGCCGTCCATCACTTCCATATGGATATCCGTTAAAATTATATCCGGCCGGGATGCTCCCTTAAGATAGTCCAGAGCCTTTTGCCCGTTCTCCACTCCTGCAATTACAGTTATGTCTTCCTGGGCCTCTAATATTAATTGGAAACCGGATCGCACCAAATTATGGTCGTCTACCAAAAGCAACTGTTTCATAGCGCTCTGTTCTTTCTTTTAGTTTAGTTGAGAAATTGATTTTTGAACGAAACAGCTTTTAAACCCAAAATGTTTTAATAAAATGAATCTTCTTCAATTAACATGTATTTGTTACAAAAATAAAGGCCAGATATTTTTCTTGCCCACCGCTAAAACATCCTCATAAACTCATTGATTGATCCAAAATCCTTTAATCATCCCCTAATCTATCGTTGTCATGCGAATCTGTACGACGCCCATGCGTAAACAACACAGTTTTCGATTAAATACGTAAAATATAAAGTCTCCAAACTCTTGCTTCTTGAGCACTGTTCACTCTTAAACACGAAAAAAGGAGGACAATCGTCATGATTTATAGGTAAATAACAAAGTAACGATGGTAGAAATAGAAAAAGATCATTAACAATTAAATAATAGTATTATGAAAACCGTTTTAAAAACACTTGGAACACTGCTCATAATTTTCGCCTGCATCTTAGCGGTCCGGGCGCAAGACAGCAAACCCGCTCAGCCACAGGCCGGAGATCTAGACTTTGCCAGCAAAGCGACGGCTAGCAATAATTTCGAACTGCAGGCGGCAAGTATCGCCCTTGCAAAATCACAAAACGCAAACATCAAACAATATGCACAGATGATCGCTGATGACCATACCGCTGCCGCAAATGAATTGGCGACCTTAGTAAAAAATAAAAATTGGCAGCTGAGTTCGGGCGACGATCAAAATTATAAGACCATGATCGACCAGCTAAACAATGCGGATGCGGCAAATTTCGACCGCGTATATACCGATATGATGGTTAAGAGTCATCAGGAAGCGATCTCACTTTTCAAAGATGCAAGTACGGGCACGGCAATCACAGATGCTGACCTTAGGAAATTCGCCAGCGATAAAATTCCAGCTTTCGAAAAACATCTGGGACAGATTAAAAACATGCAGCCTTCAGATCCTTCAATCGGAGACATGCCCATTACACCTAATGCGCCATCTCCAGCTAGCAAAAGCAAGGCTCCCAAACTGAAATTAAAATAAGATCATATTAATTCCATTCATTCACTTCGAAGGACAAAGCAATCACTGCTTTGTCCTTGATTATTCTTTACTAACATGGAACAGACATTCGACTACGTACACGAACTTCTCAATAGACAGATGGCACTACGTGCTAAGATTGAAGAAAGTCCCATTGCTGGCGAAATTAACCTAAGCTATGGGCAGGATTTTTATCAGGAAGAAGTGCGGTCCATCGGGCTAGCGATGATTCGAGATGGCTTGGACATGGAGGGCGAACAACTAATGCTCGATTATGTGCATGAACACTATCCGACACGGGTTGAGGATGAACGCAATTGGATCAATAAAATGATGCATTACCTCGGAGCCATTACAGACACCTTTATCGACAATCTACAAGCAGAAGGTTATCGTTGGTTACAGGGAAATGTCGATATGCCCAATGAATACGCGCTATTCTACCCAGTCCATGAAATGGATGAATTTGGAAGGTTATCCCATAAATTAGGTTTGAATACCTTGGTCGATCTGAAAAATCCGGATGAATTAGAACAGTTGAAAGGTTGGATCTATTATCGTTCCTTAGGAACGTAAATTTTATGATGCCGAAGCCGTTTTTCAATAAGGACACAGGGCTTCGGCTAGTCATCACCCTTACCCCGATCTAGATTATCCAATGGCACACCTTCTTTTTTATCTCCTGGGCTATTTTCCACTGAATCTTTTCCACGGCTTCTATGGATGTTATCCAATGGAAGACCATTCTGGACAACTGCCGTATCCGTCTTACTTTCAACTTCCCGACCTTTAGTCGCATTTCCGCAGGCTGTTAAAGCGCCAATGAATGTAGCAGCCAAATAAAAGTGTTTAATCATGATTAATATTTTTATAAATTATTCATCCATCTACGCATGTCTGGTATTAAGATTCGTCGACGGAGCTTAAACTTTCTCCTTCAATGTAAAACTTATTCTCCCATTTGGTTCCATCAAAGCCATATCCACCTCATCCAGGTGTTTGCTATTCGTCTCCAACCGCAGACTCGTCAATAAGTCAGTACGGCTTACACCGAGACGATCCATTTGATCCCATTGGATTTTACCATTTTTGTATAATACAACGGGCTTTCCCTTAACCATATTTCCTAAATAAGGAATCCGAGCTGATACCTGCGCTAAAATCTTATTTACAATAATCATCACGAAGCCGGCGAAAACCGTTGACAGGAAAGGAGAAGCGCCGACTATCCCTCTTGCCAGTACTGCCCCGAGCATAATGATGATTACAAAATCCACTCCTGATTTTCGCCCAAGAATTCGGATACCTCCTAATCGGACCAGGAAAAGCGCGATTATAAACATAATCAGTGCACGCGATCCCATCTGTATCATTGTGAGGTTTTCACCCGAGCCAAATAAACTATCCATGTCTACTTTTGTTTAGATTTACGAAAAACGTTTACTGCTTTTGAGTACCACGGTATTGAATGCAGAACGTCTGTCAAATAAATATCTGTTGCACCCATTTTCAAATTAGGTACTTTTACTTGTTGGCTATGTGCATTATACGTTTTCATCGGCAGTCAACAAACTACTCTATTTGATCAGCTGTTTTTAACAAAAAGAAAACAATATGATTCATTTAGATAATCCACCTGAAGATTGCCTTATTTTCTTTCAGGATACCCTTCGATTGCTTCAAGAAAGTGAGAGTCAATTTATGGTGGGCGGAGCACTGGCGATGTTCCACTACACGGGGATAATAAGACCAACCAAAGATCTTGATATCTTTTGCAAAAGCAGTGAATATCCAAAGATGCTTAAACACTTCGCGGCAAATGGATATCAAACAGAATTAACTGATGTGCGATGGTTAGCAAAGATCCACAAAGATCCATACTTCATTGATATTATTTTTGACAGTGTTAATCACAATTGTACTGTTGAACAGGATTGGTTTGACAGGGGACCGGAAGGAACGCTTTTTGATACAAATGTACGCTATATACCCGCGGAAGAACTTGTATGGTGTAAGCTTTATGTACAAAACAGAGAGCGATATGACAGTGCGGACATCAATCATATTTGGCTAAAACATGGAAAAAACCTTGACTGGAGCCGCTTATTAACACGAATGGATCAACATTGGCATCTTTTACTTGCTCAAATGCTCATCTTTCAATTTACCTATCCGCATGATTATCGCGAAATTATTCCAAAAGAACTCTTCGATGAACTCATCAGTCGCGCACAAGATCAGTACGAACTGCCCGTATGCGTAGAAAAAATCTGCTTGGGGCCACTCATCGACCAAACGCAATATGAGATAGATATCAAAGAATGGGGTTATAAATCATCTACTATTAAAACTGTTTGATATGAATAAAAAGACAACAATAGCCGCACTGGGCGATATACATATGAATGCAAATCAGCATGGAAAATGGAAAACAAAGTTTGAAGAAATTTCCGAAAAGGCAAAAGTTCTGCTGCTATGTGGCGATTTAACCGATACGGGTGATGAAGAAGAAGCTGAATTACTTGTCGCAGAACTTCAATCGATCAAAGTTCCAGTTATCGCCGTGTTGGGAAATCATGATTATGAAAAAGGACGGCAGAAACAAATCCGCCAGATTTTGACCGATCATAAAATTACCGTATTGGACGGCGAAGCAATTATAGTCGAGGACATCGGGTTTGCAGGTGTGAAAGGTTTTGGTGGTGGATTTGATCGCTATATGTTATCTATGTTTGGCGAAGATGCCATGAAAAGTTTTGTGCAGGAAGCTGTAAATGAATCTTTACTTCTGGACCGTGCCTTAGCGCGACTCGAGCAAGAACATGCAGATATCAAAAAAGTGGCATTGCTTCATTATGCACCCATTGCTGAAACTGTAGTGGGTGAACCCGAGCAGATCTATCCTTTTTTGGGTTCTACCCATTTAATGGAGCCGCTACAGCGGCGTAAAGTCAGTGCCGCCTTTCATGGGCATGCGCATGCGGGAAAATTCAAGGCGCTGTCCCCTGCCGGCATACCGATTTATAATGTAGCGGTACCCGTACTCAGAGCACATCATGGAGATGAAAAAGGCTTCGCCCTTATTGATATTTAAAATGAGATCTCAGGTTTTTAGGCAGCAATTCACAGCTGTTGGTCCTCTCATCAGAAAATGAAATACAAATCAAATTTAGCATATGGAAAAACTAAAGAACAAACGGATTGCCATACTGGTCGCAGATGGTTTTGAAGAAATTGAATTGACCAGCCCAAAGGAAGCGCTGGAAAACGCAGGCGCGAAAACCGATATAATCTCGCCAGCTGAAGGAAAAGTACGTTCAAAGAGTGGCGACGAATGGTCAAATGATTATCCTGTCGATGTCGCACTCCAGGAGGCAGAAGAGAATCAATATGATGGATTGTTGCTCCCCGGAGGTGTTATAAATCCCGATAAACTGAGAACCAATAAAACGGCTATCGCTTTAATCAATGCTTTTTGGGAACGGGATAAACCCATTGCGGCGATCTGCCACGGCCCTCAGTTGCTGATCAACGCGGATTTGGTACGTGATAAAAAAATCACCTCAGTTGAAGCTATTCACATCGACCTGATTAATGCAGGAGCATTATGGGAAGACAGTGAAGTGGTTGTCGACGACAAACTTATTACAAGCCGCACGCCTGACGATCTGCCTGCCTTCAATAAAGCGATCATTAAAGCATTTGGAGATACCGAAAAAAAGAATAAAGCGTAATATTAGCAAGCGATAACGTATTTAAACGGTCAACTTTTAGCCCTTATATCATGTTCAGCTTATAATAACAAATAAATCAGATTATTATGAATACAGCAAAAAGTTCAAGCCATACTACTGCAAAAAGTCAGTCTAGAGGCAACAACACAACAAAAGAGAAAAATTCAGGCAAGTCAGCTGAAAAAGGTGCGTCAGCAGCAAAAAGTTCTCAGAATGGCAGCACTGAAAAAACAAAAGCTGAGCTATTGGAAATGGCAAAAAAAATGGAAATCACTGGACGTCATGATATGACAAAGGATGAATTGATGAAGGCTATTGACAAACATAGCAAAAAGTAGGAACTTCTTTTATAAGCATGTTCTATCCATAAAAAGACCCGTACTAATAGAGTGCCCCCAAAAAGTTAGGCACTTTATGGAGGCATTGCACTAAACGGGTCTTTTTTATTTTTTCTTTTCCTTCGGTCTATCCGTCGGATCATTAGGCATGTCGTTCAGCTGATCTACCTGAGGGTCTACCCCAGCCTCCGCATCGCCATGATCTTTATGATTTACATCCTTCAGCACTTCCCCATTTACACCGAGTTTAACTTTCTTCTTTTTTTCCATTTCTGTTCCGACTACGCGATTTTCGTTCTTAGTTGCCATATTCCTTTTGTTTATAGTTGTTTGATTAGTGTAGAAGCATCGGATGAAAACCAAACCAAACAAGGCCGCCATATTTTTTTGTATTGGTTTTCTAAATAAGTTTTTCCCAATGTCCTTTCACCATATGCTTGTTAATGACCTTATATACAAATAGGAACAGGAGTAGATTGTAAAAAGTTTTTTACCACTTAATTCATCTAATGAATTAAAGTAATCGCGTACACTTTTATTTGACTATAACTATAGATAATTAAAAATCAAAACGCTTTTGTCCCGGGTGCTGTTTACCAACTGAGAGCATGCAATATTGTGTAATAATTAAATGACAAAAGATATGAATAACCCAACAAAACTAATTGCAGCCTGCCTGGTTTGCTGTGCAACATATGGATGTAACGGCGCTAAGACAGATGATGAAAAATCGAAGGAGCTGATGCGCGACTCTGTTCCGAACGACACCACGACGATACAATACCGCGATACGACATCACCAGAATCCAGGGGAGAAATTCCGCCAACACCTCAGCCTGATACATCCACAAAAAAATAAAACGAATATAAGTTGGCTATTGTTCTTCGAGTGATAATAGCATAATTATGAAGTCCTCCCGTCGTGAGACGGCCGGAAATTAGATTTATTGTAGAGAGCTAGACAATGTAAAAAATTGTCTAGCTTTTTTATGTTGCATTTATTCGAAAGTCAGATTGATTTTTGAAAATCCCAATCCCTGTAGGAGCGGTTTAAAAACCGTGGTTGCGTTGGCCTTGGTCTGCTGCAGAATATCCGATTTTTTAACATCATCAGCAACAGCTTTTTCTGCCGCTTTATAAGCCTCATCCACGAGCTCAGCTTCCCTCAGGAATGCCATCTTCGTATCATATACCTTTGATGCCTCATGATCGATCTTGATGTAACAGATCTCCGGAGCAGGTAATTTTATGGAGACTGAATCCCCCATCACCTTGATGTCTTCCGGGCTAAGTTTGCTAAGGTTCACACAGCCGACAGCATCTGCCTTAACAATTAATAATACACTGGCATCTGGCAGGAACGTATTCACATTTTTATGTTCCACTACGTCGCTGTAACGGTATTTGACCAATTCCAGTTTTCCCATTGCCTCTATACGATCTACCAGCAGTTGATGTTTGCTTTCCACCGTGGGCCCACTATTATATTTCTTATACACAAACCACGCTCCAACTGCCAAAATGGCTACGACAATTAAAAATTTTAAAAATTTTCCCATAAACTATAGTATACAAATTATAGACCAAGCTGCTTTTTTGCTGTTTTAACATGAAAATATTACTTAAATATTATCCTTTAGCATCACTAACCTGGCACACTTGAAAATTATACCTTTTGATAGACAATTGTTTAGTTAAAAAGTTTAAAAAACATTTGGATCATATAAGCTATAATACTACTTTTGTGACATCAAAATCACGGTAGGTATAGCTCAGTTGGTTAGAGCACTAGATTGTGGTTCTAGGGGTCGTCGGTTCGAGCCCGATTACTTACCCGAAAGGCAGATCAAATGATCTGCCTTTTTTGTTTTCTGTTTAGGTCTGCAAATAAGTATTGTTCACTGGCCCCCAGCCTTCCCTCGCTCATTCGATTTATAGTACAGATAAAGCACGGATATAGTACTAAACTCCCTCTAAGGAAAAAGTGCTTTAACAGTGCTTTAAACATACTTTGAGATCCTATTCAGCCTGAAGAGCAGTAAATTTCCTCAAAGGCCACGTTTAACAATTAGGAAATATAATTAACAAACAAATTCATCCAACTGAAAGCAGATAATGAATTCTTTCAAACAGGTATATTAGCGCCACATAAACCCACCAATTCGGAAGAAACGCAGCAACTTGTTGATCATGGTCAAAGCTGGCTTCTTAATTTTCCACTTTAATCCATCAAATCCTGTTGGAGCCGCATTGAAATCCTTAACCGTTGCCGCCCCTGTCTTCATATGTACCGGAGCCGTATCTCTTCGGTGTTTTTCCACAACCAAAATACTGTCATAGTAGTGTAGAGAGCTTACTGAACGTGTAAATCCATTGACCTTCAAGCCGCGTTGCTCCGAATGGTAAGCATTGATGTAGTCAATAAAATTCTTGCTGTACTCGATAAAGGTGCCGTTCCTTTTATGACCGCCGCCATAAAAGACCTGATAAGAGGTATGTAAATCTTCACAGAGGTATACCCCATCGTCTTTCACATGGTCAAAAAGCTCTTCAAATGTCACGATCTGCTGCTTCATGGTGTGGCCCCCATCATCAATCAATATGTCAATCGGAGGAATCGATTCTTTTACCTGACGAAGAAACTTTCGGTCCGATTGCGAACCAATAAAAATCTCCACATTCTCCTCTTCAAGCTCCTTGCAGTGCGGATTGATGTCGATACCGTAAATCTTGGCACGATCACCAAAATAGTTCTTCCACATCTGGAGACTTCCACCCTGAAAAACACCAACTTCCAGGACGACGATTTCTTTGCCCTTAAAACGATTAAAATGTCTGTCGTATACATCGAAATAATGCATCCATTTATTGATTAGCTTCGCATCATTAT
>JALAGS010000139.1 GCA_022712315.1 Sphingobacterium sp.
AAAATAAACTATTTATTGTAACGCTCTGGTATTTAATGTTTAACGGTTTGTTGGTTGTCAGAATAAGTAAATGTTAAGAAAACTTAAAATATGAGATTAAGCAGATGAATTTTAAAATTTAAATTAGGAGTGGCATCAATGTTGATGTTTCCCTGTCGAATATTTAGATGCAGTTTACATAGAATAAATGACGGAAAACATGGGAAACAATAATATTATTGAGAACTTAGACAGTAAATATCGTGGCTATCTCGATGATGAGGGGAAATGGCTCAATGAAGGATTTAAGAATATTTTCATCGATGGGGAACCAAGCAGAGAAAATCTGAAAACTTCGGTTTATCTTATGTTGCCTCAAGAGATCAGAGAATATGTCGATCACTTGCTAGGTGAAAAAATTGATTAGAAGATATAGGAATAAATAGTACAAATTGAAGGTTTACTGAAATCAATTCTTTCTGATTTTAGTAAACTTTCTTCTTTAAAAATGGGATAGGACAGCGCATGGTAACAATTCATTAAATACCAAATTCCTTCACAGTTTGACAGATTTGCTCCTTTTCTTTTCGACTCAGCACATTTAACATTGTCAATATTTCTTTACCCTGAATAGTTTCAAGCTCAAGTCTTGGGCCATACCAATTACCTTCAATAATGCGGATATTGACGATTTGGATATATGGCACGAAGACCAGCGGATCCAAATCTGCCAAAGCCCACCTACTCCCAGTTCTTTTTTCAACCCGTTTAAAATACAATCCTTTTTTATCTGTTCTGGCCCGTATGATCTTTTTGTTACTTCTTAGAAAAAGGAAGCCTGCGGTAATAAATGCTAAGTGGAGCAATAACATGAATAAAGAGATCAAAAAGCGGAATACATCCTTAAAGTCAAGTATCATGGTGCTGAAATTTTCTTTAAATGAATCAGTTGGATGATAGTTAATGAAAAATGTAGAGCCTCCCACTATAATAAGAACGATACCAATAATAATGGATCGCCAATTTGGTAAATAATAATTGATGCAGACTTGACTGCCTTTGACTACAGATTTTCCTCTTTTCATCCCTAAATATAGCGCAAGATACAATGGATACTTGGTAAGACTTACAATTCGTCTTAAAGGATTTATAATTCGAGAACGATTGTTTTAATGAGATACAAGCTGTTTTCCGAGCTTTATGTGCCTGTTATATAAAAACGTATAGAAACTTCTGTTACCTAAGGCTGGACTATGCTACATCTTCAATCTGGATGAGACCGATGAGGATAAGTAGGGATACATTTGCGATATAAATCAAAATATTTAATGAAATGAATTACAACATTAGAAAAGCAAGTCTTGAGGACCTGGATCAAACAGCTGCACTATTCAATCTTTATCGAATTTTTTACAGACAGGAATCGAATCTCGAAAAGGCGAGGGAATTTTTGAGGGAACGGTTTCTATATGGCGAATCAGAAATTTTTTTAGCTACTCAAGGGGAACAGGCTGTTGGTTTTGTTCAGCTTTACAAATTATTCCATTACACTAAATTGCAGCGACAGTGGTTATTGAGTGATCTTTTTGTTCACGCCGACCACCGAAGCAAAGGTCTATCGATCCGACTTATCGATCGCAGTAAACTATGGTGCGAAGAGACCGAGGCCTGTGGGCTGATGCTTGAAACGGAGAAAACAAATGCTATAGGTAATGCCCTATATCCAAGATGTGGATTTGAATACGACAGTATGCATAATTACTACCATTGGTGGAGATAATCTTAAATGGATCGTCAAAGTATTTCTGTTCTTGGCGATCCATTTGATAGCTTAGCTTGATTAGACGGCAAATTGCGTCAAATGATGATCGAGGTGTTTATAAAACATGTTGTTCCATTCCCAGCTTTTGAGCCTTCCGAATGAATGGGACTCCTTTCCATCAAAATAGTTTTCGCCCAATTCCAGTGTTTTTTGAATATAAGCTATCAATCTGCCTTGTTCGAGCTCAAAATCCCGTCTTGACGTTACCAGAAACTCTGTAGCAGTAGGATTATTTCTCTTATAAGGCTTTTCGCTCACAACCAGATTTTTTACAAACCATTTTAGCAGCAGTTTCTTTAATCCAGTTGGTTTAGGATGCTTATTATCATAGATTAATTCATAGGTCACATTGCAGTGAGCCAGCATTTGATCAACAGTCATTTTACCCCATTGGGCCCTGCTGTCTGGATTAAGATTTTGAATCCGTGCTATCACTTCATCACTTACTGTTTTGTCGAAAATGTTTTTCATTATTTAGCTGTTAATTGGTTTTTTAATTTTGGGTTTCAACTTTTGGCAAACTTAGATAAATGGATTTTTATATGCAAAATTAGGCTTCATTTGACGGGTAATATAGCGAGCAAAAGATACTTATCTTGTATAATTTCATTTGCAAATGAATACAAATTTATTTTAGTTTGAAGATCTTTATGCCGAAGTAAAGATCTTAATCCCAAAAAATAGTTTGAATGACAATTCCGATGAGACCATTTCATTTTCTAAATCCAAGGACATTCTATGTGGTCCTTTTATCTATTCTTTTGTATTCTTGTCAGTCCCAAAATTCGGATAGCATTATACTTGAAAAAATGGATAAAACATTTAATGTGTCCAAGTTTTATGAGCCCAAAATACGACGAAGCGAAGAATTGTTGCATGCAGATGTAAAAAAAATGAATAAAAAGGAGTTGAAAGAAGCCTTTGGAACCGCTATGTTTAAAAAGGATACGCTGGCCATTTTTAATTCAGAAGGGAGCTTGCCAATGCCATTTTATATCGAATCTACTGCAGTTTGGGGAACTAGAAAACTGAAGCCGGTTAAAGATTTTGGTTATCGTTACTCAACTGTTTCCTATAACGAAGAAAAGGATACGCTAGCGATGCTAAATGGGGTGTCTTTTCCAGCATTGACTATGGGGGAAGATAAAAACGGTGAATTTGCTTATCTGTATGCCATGAAGACCTCAAAAAATAAAGGTGATTTCCAAGATCTTTATAATTACCTACAGAAAAACTATAAAGCGTTGAGACTTCCGGAAGATGCGGGAAATAGTATACAGGCTTGGGAAAATAAAGATTTCTATTATTTTTTGAGTAAAAAAAATAGAAGAGAAGAGCAGATCTTTTCATTCGGGGAGGAGGAAAACGAAAATCCGACAGCTACAGACATTACTGATATCCGTTTAGAAATTTATAATAAGATATATATCGAAAATATGCGGAAAGAACAGGTTTATTTACCGGATTATATTCCTCTTATCCACTAATTGAACTGGAAAATTGGTGACCGTCAAACTTGTTACAAAGCTGCATAGACGAATTTGTTTATATTTACTTCCTTGTAAAAAAATCAATCAAATCGTTTAATTTTTATGTCCGGTACTCAAATATCAACTTCCGCTTATACAGATACCAAACCACATTATGCTGTACTTGACGGGCTACGTGGCATAGCTGCTATTACCGTCGTATGCTTTCACATTTTTGAGGCCTTTGCAACAAGCCATTTGGACCAGCGTATTAATCATGGGTATTTGGCGGTTGACTTTTTCTTTATGCTTTCAGGTTTTGTTGTGGGGTATGCTTATGATGATCGTTGGAAGACAATGTCAACAAAGGAGTTTATCAAACGTAGGATAATACGTCTGCATCCGATGGTCGTGATGGGTGCGGTTATAGGAGCAGTCATGTTCTATTTTCAGGATTGCTCTGTTTGGGATGTGACTAAGGTAACATTTTCTTCTTTGGCCATTGCAACCTTATTGAATGCTTTGTTAATTCCTGCAATTCCCGGGCATGAAGTGAGAGGACTTGGAGAGATGTTTCCACTAAATGGACCTAGCTGGTCTTTATTCTTTGAATACATCGGCAATATCTTATATGCGTTGATTATTCGTAGATTCTCGACCAAAGCATTGGCTGGACTCGTTATTTTATCCGGAGTAGGATTGGCCGTATTTGCTATATTAGGACCTTTGGGAGATATCTGTGCTGGATTTTCGCTCACAGGAACTGAATTTACAGCAGGCTCCCTTCGTCTTTTATTCTCATTCACGGCCGGTTTATTTCTATCGCGAATATTTAAATCTTTGCAAATCAAGGGCGCATTTTGGATTTGTAGTTTGATTCTTATTCCACTTTTGGCAATGCCTCGCATTGGTGGTGCCGAGCATCTTTGGATGAACGGTATATACGATACCTTGTGCTGCGTACTGGTGTTCCCGCTACTTGTCGTTTTAGGGGCTTCGGGAAAGGGGAGCAGTGGCTTCACAAATTGGTTTTGTAAATTTTTAGGCGATCTATCTTATCCGTTGTACATGGTACATTATCCATTTATTTATTTGTATTATGCCTGGGTCAAGAATGAAAACCTGAGTTTCGAAGAATCTTTACCTGGAGCCGCAGCTGTTGTCATCGGCAGTATTGTTCTTGCGTATTGCTGTCTGAGGTTATATGACATGCCTGTACGAAAATATCTGTCCAAACGATTTTTAAGATCAAAAGGGAAGTAAAGGTGATATGCTTTAGGATATCAAACAGTCCCCACTCGTAATCAGTCTTTTTCGAAGAATACGTTAAAGCAGTCCCATATCTACTAAATCCAGTACTGTATGCCTTTTATTGGCCAATTTGTTTTTTATACATGCTTCAATTATTTTTTTGACGCCACTTGAATAAGAGTCATGTCCGAGGACCTTGGTTTCAATCTTAATCTCATCATTTTTATCTTTGATTACAATCTGATGATAGGCATGCTTTTCTAAGTGGGCAACAGGGATATTGATCTTATAGGCTTGCGTTTTCGCATCACGGATAGAGATTATCCGCTCGTGAGGGACATGTAAGGAGTTGGCAATATGATAGGCTGTACCAGGCTCGGTCGTTTTGGAGGATTGATGGGACTCCATAATAGATATTTCATAGTCCTTAAAGTTATGGCCAAATTGCTGAAGCATAAAAAGTGTTTTTAACAACAGTATAGACGTATTCGGACAAATAATGAGCGGAAAGGCTGTATCAAGCTTTTCAGTCTCCAACCCGGTCGACAGTTCAATTAACACTGAGCCCGTTCGCGCACAAAAATCAAGACAATCTTTCAGTTCACGACCTGATCCAGCATGTATAACGATAGATGGAGAGGTCGTTGTATCGGAGGGTTGCCACGGAAGAAGTTCGACTGTGGGAATGGAGAAATCAGCTTTCAGTATAGCGTTTGCCAGTTTTCCTGATCCAACTACAAATGCTTTTTTTGTATTCATATAGTTTATTTTATCAACTATCCGATATCCTTTTGACTATAAATAGATAAAATGATACCAGATGAATTTGTAATGAAGTAAAGGTTGTGCTTGAGTCAGGTAAGTTACAAAAATAGACGGTAAAAATTTAATCTTTGTTAGTATGGAATTATTCTTTTTTCACGCATTTCGTCAAAAAGTTGGTAGAACATTTGTTCGGTATCCATAAATTCGTGAAATCCGAGGCGACGGGCTTTTATGCCATCGGCAAAAAAATCATAATCCCAAGAAAAAACAAAATCTCCAAAAGGCCATGCGGAAACCTCCCGATAGCTATAGCTTAACTGATGCTCCTTTTGTAATCTCTGCCATATTGGTTCTTTATCCGCCATCATAGTTGCAAGAGATAGCGGGATTGGATCGGCGGTTTCCATCTTGAAGTAAGAGGCCAATTTAGGCCAGAGTTCCTTCCATCGAAACAGATCGCCATTGTTAATGTTAAAAGCTTGATTGGCAGCTTGTGGATTCGTGGCAGCCCATACCATTGCTTTCGCTAATAGTGTGGCATCAGTCATTTCCATCAGTGTCTGAAAAGCACCAATTTTTCCCGGAAACCGAAGTGGGATACCGAGTTCTTTTGATATAGATGCATATACAGCGATGAGCATCGCTAGATTCATCGGATTATTGGGAGCTGTTCCACCGACAACGGATGGACGTATCGCAGACCAGGTCCATTTCTTGCCTTTTTGTAATTGTTCGAGGTATTGCTGTTGGCTGGTATTGAATTCCGGTGGCATATGGCCAGCATCCGATTCTTTGGCAGGTGTCTTAAAGGGGCCTAAATGTGCACCATATACTTTGTAACCCTGCATGAGGCTGATATGTTGAATATGAGGCGCAATTGGTTCGACTACGGTCAAGACATTGCTCAACATTTTCATGTTGGGCTCAACCAACTCTGCCCAAGTAGGTCGATCTTGGTAAGCAACATAGTAAATGTGAGTGACGGTATTCAAGTTACCTAATTTTTTGAGACAGTCCGCTAAATCCAATAAATCTACGGTTATAAAACGCACTTTTTGCCGGTCGACATTTGCTCGTCGCGATATTCCTATGATTTCCCATTCCTCCAATTTTTCGAGATATTCGATGAGATTGTTACCAATGACGCCAACAACTAAAGCTGTTTTTTTTCTAGTTTTCATTTTTATCTATGCTTTATAAGAACAAAGTTAGCTGGAAGTCTAGGGCGTATTAGGTAAAAATCTAATATAATTATGTATATTTCTAATATGAAACGCTATCGTCAATTTGAGCCTGTACTTATCTCATCTGTTAAGATGTTTGAATGGAAGCATCCCGAACATAATCATAATCATTATGAGTTTATTTTTATTCGGGAGGGCTTAGGACGACATATCATTAACGGACATCCATATCCTTACAAGGGTGGGATGATCTTTCTCCTCGGTCCCGACGATCAGCATTATTTTGAAATTGAACAATACACACATTTTGTTTATCTTAAATTTACCGATGCGTACCTTGGTTGTAATCCGCCAGGTTCTGGAACTGCGATACAACAGCTGGAATATCTAATAAAAAGTAGAGAAACCCATCAGACCGGGTTTCAATTAACTGGGGAAGATAAGTCGTCGGTTGAGCTGATCTTTGATCTACTTGTGCTATGGAGAAAGGACCAGGCCGGAAATCAGGAACTTATTTGGCTGCAATTATTCAGTATTGTACATATTTTGCAACGGAATATGCCTGAATTGCGCAGTAGTAATTTTAGGAGCCGTGATCTGCAAGCCATGTTCTGTTATATCCATAAGAATATTTACGATCCTAATCGTCTGCGGGCAAATGTGATGGCACAGCATTTTAATATCGCTAACGATTATCTGGGTATTTACTTTAAACGTCAGGCAGGAATTACCCTGCGGAACTATATTCAACACTATCGCAGTACATTGATAGGTCAAAGAATAACAGCAGGACGAGCGACTTTAAAGGAGATTGCGGTGGAATTTGGGCTGACCGATGTAAGTCATCTGACGAAAATTATACATAAAGCTTAATCTATTTCCCTATAAAAGTGCTCAAGTCGAAACAGATCTAATCCATGGAAAGTTTAGGTAAAACGGTTTTGAATACCAATGGTTTGAAGGAGACTAATGCGATTTTGGGGGAGTAATATGCTTTGTAAAGTTTTTTAGAAAACAATGATGTTATATAAAAATATTGCGGACGAGATTATCAGGATGAGTCAGGATGATGACTCGATACGAGAGAAGTTATTGCGGACGGGAGAGCTCCATGGCGGCTATCATCCGGAGATGGAAGCAATTCATCGGCAGAATGCAAAAAGACTACGTGAAATAATTGCCGAAATAGGTTATCCAACGATTTCAAAAGTGGGCAAGGTCGCTAGTAATTCAGCATGGTTGATTGTGCAGCATGCGATCGGGGAGCCCGATTTTATGGAGGATTGTTATGAGTTGCTTCTTGATAATATCGCAGACATCAACTTGGCAAATCTTGCTTATTTGCACGATAGAATTCAGTTTTTCAGGAGCAAACCGCAACGTTATGGGACACAGTTAACCCGTTGCGGGAAAATTTATCCCGTGGAGGATACAAGTGCATTGAATGCATTGAGAAAGTGTATGGACCTTCCACCGTTTAACCACATAGAAATAGGTGAAATTGAACATGTGGAGCAAATTCCATTACTAGATAAGGAAAATGGCACATATAACGATTGGCGAAAAAAAGTTGGCTGGATAAGTTGATTTTTCGACATTTTTTGTAAATTTGTCGAGTAATGACAGGTCAACAGGAAAATATTAAAGAGGAGATTATTTTATCATCCATGAAAGTGTTTGAAACATATGGATTTGCGAGAGTTTCTATGCAAGATATTTCAAAAGCTTGTGGAAAGGGACGAAGTACACTTTACTATTATTTTACCAGTAAAATGGACGTCTTTGACGCGATTGCGGAGTACCTATGTCAGCAAGTGTTTCAGGTCGCCAGCAGAACTTATAATAGGGACGCTTCTCTGGAGGATAATTTAGTTGGTTTTTTACAAGCCAAACTGCGCCAGATTAATTTAATTACCAAACGTTTTCATCTCGCATTTGAAGATATGAAATCTGATCCAGCTTTGATGGTTTCGAAGACACGTTATATGTTAGATGACGAGATTAAGTTGATTCGTGAAATGATTGAACTGGCGATTCAGAAAGAAGAAATTCAGGCTTTGGAGGAAAAAGATGTTCTTTTCTTATCGGAAATGTTGGTAACAACATCGCGCTGCTTTGAGCAGGAAGTTTTACTTTTTGACCGTTTTCCAGATTTTGAAGCCAGACTTTCTTGGCTGACAAGTATATGTGTCAGGGGACTGCGCTAGTAATTCGACGGCGTAGCAAAGAAGAATTGTTTTGAACAATAAGAGTATATATTTATTGTTCTTTTTTTTGGAAACGGATTCGACAAAAACACAAAATATGTCTATATTAATTAGTTACTTCTTTTTAATTGAGACAATAGACAGAATATAAATTATGGGGTTAAATGCGAAAGTAGGCAAATCGGTAGACAGTTTTGCGTCAGAAAGATGCGTTTTGGTGATGGTAGAGACTGACGAAACAATTCGCCCTGAAATAAATGGTTTGCTGGATCCGGATATTGATTGTTATTTATTGCTGCACCGTGATGTCGAGAAGCTAGATAGCCTAGCGCTCGCATTGGAAAATCAAAATAAAAAGGTTCGATTGGCCAGGGACTTTGAGGAACTGAAACAGATGAGTTTTTTGAGCCATCACCTACAACAAATTGCCGTTAAAATTTTGAAATAATCTAAATATGTATAAAGTTGTCTACTCTTTATCTCGTAAGCTCAAATGGAAAGCCAGCGAGATTTATCATTTTCTTTATCAGAGTTTCCCTGAGATAAAAAATATTGACCTATTGCTGGATGATCAGCAATTTTTACTTGTTCTTCGGATGAGTAGCCGGTTGGAGTTTTCTATTTTGAATATATGTCAGAAACAGGGATTGGCCATGCAATTTGTTCAGGTAGAAGATACCGATTAGTTCGTCCGGTTGGTAAGGACTAAACTATCGGATCTGCAAATGTGTAATCCCTTGCTTAATGAGCCGTAAAGAAATATAATTTTGAGCTCTGCAGCAAAATAATTATGAAAGTTACTTTTTACTTTTGATAAAGTTCAAGTAAAACATTTTTTACATCCACTGGTTATTTTTATCGTGTGGATGGATGGTGGTTTGTGACGTGGGGAAATTTTTACGCATTTATTTAAAACAAAATACAACAATTTTATCAAGTATGAGCACATTTTCAGTTAGAGCTTTTGGAACAGGCGCACCGGCGGATGATCTAAAACAAATGGATATTGAACGCCGCGAAGTAACAGAGCGTGATGTCGAGATTGATATCTTATTTTGTGGGGTTTGTCATTCGGATTTACATACTGCACGAAACGAATGGGGTGGGACAGTGTACCCGAATGTACCCGGTCACGAAATTGTGGGACGAATTACTAAAGTTGGATCTGCAGTTAATAAGTTTAAAGTAGGCGATTTAGCTGGCGTGGGATGTATGGTCGATAGTTGTCGCGAATGTGAGAGTTGTAAGGAAGGTTTGGAACAGTATTGTGAAAATGGAAATATCCAAACGTACAATGGTCACGATAAACATCTAAATAAACAGACGTTTGGCGGTTATTCAGAACGTGTAGTCGTAGATCAGGATTTTGTGCTTCATATTCCTGCCAATTTAGATCTAGCGGCAACAGCTCCTTTATTGTGTGCCGGAATCACAACTTATTCTCCATTGAGACATTGGAATGTAGGTCCGGGTAAAAAAGTAGGTATTGTTGGTATTGGCGGTCTAGGACATATGGGAGTTAAAATAGCAAAAGCAATGGGAGCTCATGTGGTTGTAATTACAACTTCTGCTTCCAAAGTGGAGGACGCCAAACGTTTAGGAGCTGACGAGGTGATCTTGTCAACTGATGCTGAACAAATGAAAGAGCATGCAGGCACATTGCATTTCATTTTGGACTGCGTTTCGGCACAGCATGATATCAATGCTTATTTAAGCTTATTGAAACGGGACGGTTCCCTGACGCTTGTTGGTGCGCCTGAACACCCGCTGCCTGTAGCTCCTTTTAGTTTGATTCCAACACGTAAGAGTTTTTCAGGATCTATGATCGGCGGGATTGCAGAAACACAGGAGATGCTTGATTTTTGTGGTAAGCATAATATTATATCTGATATCGAATTGATTACTATGCAGGATATTAATCATGCCTATGACAGGCTATTGAAAAGTGACGTTAAATACAGGTTTGTTATCGATATGGCAAGTCTAAAAAACTAACTTAATAAAATTCTTAAACGCTGAACCATCAAGGGGAATTTCTAGTACCTTTGATGGTTCGGCTTTTTTATAAACTTATTTTGCGATTAATTATTTTTGTTAATCTTTTTGTCCTTGGAAGCTGTTAACTAGGGGGAAGGCAAAAAATCGCCGTTTTTATGGAAAAAGATAAAGTTATTATATTTTGGTTTCGAAGGGATCTGCGCTTGGATGATAACGCCGGACTCGCCCGTGCGCTCGCCTCCGGGTATCCGGTATTACCCGTATTCATATTTGACGAAGATATTTTGAAGCTGCTGGACGATAGGAAAGACCGACGTGTGCATTATATTCATCAGGCACTAACAGGTATCAACGCGACTTTAAAAAAAAGCGGTGCAACTCTGAATACATTCTATGGTAAACCTATTACTATTTACAGAGAGCTTGCTGAAAAATTTGATCTGCAGGGAATCTATTGCAATCGGGATTATGAACCGAAAGCTATTCGTCGGGACAAGGAAATTTTCGATTTTTGCCAATCGATCGGAATTCCGTTTAAAGCCATGAAAGATCAGGTTATTTTTGATAAGGGAGATGTTGTCAAGAATGATGGAGCGCCCTATACCGTTTATACACCTTATGCAAAAAAATGGCGGGAGAGACTAAGCCCTGACTGTTATCGTTCCTATACCTATGGAACAGAATTTTTCTTTCAGCAAAAACATCAGCAGATAGTTTCTTTGGAAAAATTAGGCTTTTTTGAGACTGACTTTATTTTTGAAGAACCCTATCTGAATGATACGATTATCGATCATTACGATAAAAACCGCGACTATCCAGCGTTAATGGGAACAACTAAATTAGGAACAGCCCTTCGTTTTGGAACGATCAGTATACGTAAATGTGTCGCTTTCGCCCTAAAGCACAATTTAACATGGTTATCTGAATTGATATGGCGTGAATTTTTTATGCAAATACTCTACCATTATCCCCATGTTGTTACAGAATCCTTTAGAAAGCAATACGATGCTATACAATGGCGCAACGATGAAGAGGAATTCCAGAACTGGTGCAAGGGAGAGACCGGGTACCCAATGGTCGATGCGGGTATGCGGCAACTGAATACTTCGGGTTATATGCATAATCGTGTACGGATGGTCGTTGCCAGTTTTCTTTGTAAACACTTATTGATAGACTGGAGATGGGGGGAGGCCTATTTTGCCCAAAAATTAAATGATTATGATCTGTCTGCCAACAATGGTAACTGGCAATGGGCTGCTGGCTGCGGTTGTGATGCTGCTCCGTATTTTAGGGTTTTTAATCCAGCACTTCAAGCGGAGAAGTTCGATAAAAATCAAACATATATAAGACAATGGGTTCCGGAGCTGGACACAGTTGCGTATTCGAAGCCTATCGTAGACCATCAGTTCGCCCGTGATCGCGCAATAAAGACTTATTCAAAGGCATTGAAATAAGAGATTACATGTCTGCTCCCGTTCGCCGGTCAATAAAACAGCTAACTTGGCGCAGACATGTAATTACTGATTGTTACTGATCTAAGAATTCGGCAACAAAAGCATCAAATGCTTGTGGATTTTCGGCCTGAACCCAGTGACCTGCATTCGGAATTATTTTAAACACGGCGTTTGGAAATTGTTCCCTGATCTTTATTTTATCTTCGGGCAAAATATATCTTGATTTCTCTCCAGGCAGAAATAATGTAGGTCCATTGAATATTCCTGATTTTATTCCAACAGTGATAAATTCTGTATACTTATGTTTTAATACATCCAGATTAAAGCGCCAATCTAATTTCCGATCTTCTCTGATATATACATTTTTTAATAAAAATTGGATAACACCGGGGTCATCCAGATATTGTTCAATCTTAACCTGTACATCTTTTCTGTTTTCCAATGTCGTGATGTCAACAGCGGAGAGCGCATCGAAAATGTCCTCATGATGTGGGGGATATGCTTTGGGGGCTATATCAGCGATAATCAATTTTTCAATTTTTTCTGGATAGTCAATTGCAAATTGCATCGCCACTTTGCCTCCTAAAGAGTGACCCAATAACAGTATTTTCTCTGCTCCGATAGATTCTATATAAGCCAGAAGATCATCTACCATAACTTCTATCGACATATCATCACTATGGAAACTGCGTCCATGATTACGAAGATCGAGTAAATGTACCTGTCTTTTCTCTCCGAAACTACGGCCAAAGGATCCCCAATTGTCTGCCATACCAAAAAGCCCATGCAGGACAATTAATGGAGTGCCACCGTTATCTGCGCCATATATTTTGCTGTGTTGTAATTCTTTCAATGTCATGATAATGTGTATTGCAATTTATCGCCTGTCAACGATGAGTATATGTCGCGAAGTTAACTTTTGTTGGTGATTTTTTGATCGAAATTATGTAAAACATTTATGCGGCTTTCTACTTGCGTCTGTTTTATCGCTTTTACTATAATGGTCGTATGTGGTGATTTAGTGGTAACTTTCGGCCATTCTATCCGTTATATTTTTGTATTAAACTTAATTCATAAAATAAATGAACAAGGAAGCACTAATTGTCATTAATATTGAAAATGAATATTTTTGGAAATATAAATAAGGCTTTTGTAATATTTGCTGTTTTCGGAACTGTTAAGGACGTAATGAGTGCATTTGGCAGCTTAACGGAATGAAATAGAAGCAAAATTTTGACAATAAGAATAAAATTTTTGTTAAAAGTGATCTTCATCACTTTTTTCTTGAAAACAATAATCTATTTTTACCGCTGTAGCGATCTTTCTGATAAGATGACCTGTTTGAGATTGACACAAATTATTTAGCCATAAAAATATATTATTTGGGGGTTTTCTCTTTATGGGAGGCCCCTTAATTTTTTTGCAGATTTTATTTCTGAGATAGCAAAGACTGGACTTATGTTGCAGATGTGGAAGTCTGATGTAGAAAAGTAGGTCTTTTCGATTGTTTTCTATAATTCTTCGAAAAGACCTGTGCGCGACATCGTATTATTGCTTAAAAAATAGCGTTCTGTTCAGTTAATATAACAGGATAGCCGTCGGTAATAAGAATCGTGTGTTCATGTTGTGCCATGAAACCGCCTTTGTCCCCAACCATTGTCCAGCCATCTTCGATTTCGGTCGCATAAGTGGAAGTGGTCGAAATAAAGGTTTCAATAGCAACAACTGTATTTTTTCGAAATCTACGTTGGTCGAAGCGATTTTTGTAGTTGAGTAATTCATCAGGTTCTTCGTGGAGGCTTTTTCCTACACCATGCCCTCCAAGGTTTTTAATGACTTTATAGCCTCTTTTTTTTGCTTCTGTCTCAATGAGATGCCCAATGTCGGCTATCTTTACACCGCCTCGAATATGACTGATTGCTTTTTGAAGAATTTCTTTGGATGCTTTTACCAGTTTTTCATGTTGATGTATATCCTTTCCTATAACAAAGGAACAGCCATTATCAGCCCAATATCCATCAAGTTCGGCAGATACATCGATATTGATCAAGTCGCCTTCTTTTAATATCCGCTCTGCTGTGGGGATGCCGTGGCAAAATTCATTGTTTACACTAATACAGGTGTAGCCGGGGAAACCATAAGTGAGGGCAGGGGCAGAATTTGCACCCATCCTTGTTAATATTTCGGCCCCATATTCGTCAAGCTCTTTAGTTGACATGCCCACTCGAGCATGTTCTATCATGGATTTTAAGGTATGAGCAACAGCATCGCTCGCTTTTTGTATGCCTGTTAGTTCTGTTTCGTTTGTTATTGACATTGCTGATTTTTTTTATCGTGAAGCTAATAAGCTCTGTTTTCTCGATGTTGTTAAGTTCCATTCTTTGTGAAACAAATCGTTGAAGGCCTTAATGTTCTCATGAGATCTAAACCTATGCAAAGGTCTTAATAAAATTGAATAAAATAAAGATTTCCTTCCGATTAGAAGTATATATACACTGTTCCCGTCATAAAAATCGAATCGATATGTCAGTAAAAAACCTGTTTTTTGTCCTACTTTTTATAGTATTAGTCCTGTATTTTGATGTTTAGACATGTAATTTTTTATGTATCTTTACGTAACTTTATTAGGTTGCTATCGAACATTTAAAATAAAAAATAATGGCTTTATTAGACACACTGGAATGGCGCTATGCCACAAAAAAATACGATCCTACCAAAAAGGTCGCTCAAGAAGATTTAAATAAGATTTTGGAAGCCGCACGTATGGCGCCCAGCTCTTCTGGACTTCAGCAGTTTCGTGTAATTGTGATTACGAATCAGGAATTAAAAGAAAAAATTGTACCTGTAGCTTGGGGGCAACAGATTGTCGCTGATAGTTCGCATTTATTGGTCTTCGCAGGATGGGACAAATATACAGATGAACGTATTGACAATACGTTCGACCAAATGAATACGTTGAGGGGCTTGCCGTTAGACACAACTGACGAATATAAAAATAGATTAAAAGGACAGTTTGCAAGTTTTACAGAAGAACAGCAAGCGGCACATGCGGCGAAGCAAGCTTATATTGCTTTTGGTTTGGCAATTGCACAGGCAGCAGAATTGGGCATTGATGCCACACCAATGGAGGGTTTTTCAAATGTGGAATTGGATGAGTTGCTTGGTTTGGATAAACTGGGTTTAAAGAGTGCCGTTATGCTTCCATTGGGCTATCGGATGGAAGAACAAGACTGGCTGTTAAAGCTGAAAAAGTTTAGACTTCCAAAAGAGGAGTTTTTGATCGAGCTTGCATAAATTGTAGATTCATATAAATAAAGCAAAGCGTTTCAACCGAGTGTTGAAACGCTTTTTTGCTGAATGGGCACTTATCAATTGATAACATTTCCGGGTGTATTTCTTGCCATTCCCTTCCAACCCACTTTTATATCCATCTTTGTTTGCGATGTTTTGTGCCGATGTGGAGTTATTTTGCCTCCAAAAAATTATAAAGGCGGATTAGGTATCGAAATTGTTATACTTTATTACACAGATGGTTGGAGGTGGGCAAAAAAAATGCCCTAGGAGAATGTATGCTGTTTTTTTGAGTGAGATTGTAGGCTATTTTCTCGACTTCCTAGCCTAACGATGGTAATATTGTTTCTATTTCTGTTAATCTAGTTTTAGTATAATTCAGTGCTGTTCCCTAAATTTATGCTATTCGGAACAGGTGTTTTTATCACCTAGTTTCAATAACCCTTACCAAAGAAAACGAATATTGTTTTGTTTGGGAGGAGTGAGTAAACCTAAAATAACGCAGAATAGATATACCCCAATGCTATGAGAAAAAAGATTGTGGTGCTAATATTATTGGCTCTCGTCCTTATTGGTACAAGCTTTTTGACTTTTGGGAAAAAGGAGCCAGTGGATTTCAGCACCGAGGTTAAACCCATTTTGAATAAACATTGTATTACTTGCCATGGTGGCGTTAAGAAAAATGGCGGATTGAGCTTTCTATTTGAAAATGAAGCTTTCGCCAAAGCTGAATCGGGTAAGCCAGTGATTATTCGTGGTGATGCTGAACATAGTGAACTCGTGAAAAGGCTAATTGCTGATGATCCTGAACTACGTATGCCTTACAATGCCCCTAAATTGAATGACGATGAAATTGATATTCTCAAAAGATGGATTGATGAGGGAGCCAAGTGGGGAGAGCATTGGGCTTATACTTTACCGAAAGAAACAGAGGTTCCTAAGCCATTTTCGCTATTAGGTCTATTTGGAGTAAAACCGAAAGGAGTAAATAATGCCATCGATTTTTTTGTTTTGGATAAGTTGAAGGAAAAAAAACTTTCATTTTCAGATGAAGCAGATAAAGCCTCGTTATTGCGGAGACTATATCTTGATTTAATCGGTATTCCACCTTCTTTGGCAGAAATACAGGCATTTGAAGCAGATCGTAGCAAGGAGGCTTATAGCCGAAGGGTAGATAGCTTGCTGTCTTCTCCAAGATATGGCGAGAAATGGGCTAGCTGGTGGTTAGATATGGCGCGATATGCAGATACCAAAGGATACGAGAAAGATGGTTCCCGTAGTATATGGACCTATCGTGATTGGGTTATTAAGGCTTTAAATAAAGATATGCCTTATGATGAATTTACAATTGAACAGCTTGCCGGAGATTTGCTTCCGGATCCGACCAAGGATCAACTTATTGCAACGGCTTTTCATCGCAATACGATGAATAATGACGAAGGCGGTACAGACAGTGAAGAGTTTAGGATGGCTGCAGTGTTAGATCGGCTCAATACGACCTATCAAGTATGGTTGAGTACAACTTTTGAATGCGTACAATGCCATAGCCATACTTATGATCCATTTAAATTTGAGGAATATTATAAATCGTTGGCTTTTTTTAATAATACCAGAGATGAAGATACACAGGGTGATCATCCAAAACTTCGTTTTTACACGAGCCAGGATGAAAAAAGAATTGACAGTATAAAAAGGTGGTTGTCGACAACAGGAAATTCAAGCCTGGTAAAATCAGCAGACCTCTTCCTTCACACATTAGAACCAAAAATACACGCCCATTATAGTGACCAAATTGTAGATGGCGCTCTGTATGATACAAAATGGTTAGGGGTCAGAAGCGGCGGATCGGCGCGGTTAAAAGGTATTACCCTAGACCATAAGCAACAATTTTTTATGAATTTTTGGACAGCTGAAGTCGGAGGAAAAATGGAAATTCATCTGGATAAACCTACTGGACCGATACTCACCACTGTTGATTTGCCAAATATTTCTGGAAGGCAGGTTATTCAATCTCCAATCAACACGACTCAGGGTGTACACGATTTGTATCTAGTTTTCAAGAATCCTTCTGTGGCCAAGGGACAACCAATCTGTATGATCGAGTGGTTTGCTTTCCGCGAGAATTTCCCATACGAGAAATCATTGGAAAATAGCAATTTTCAAAAGACTTTTCTTCAGCTTGTCAATATGCAACCTGAAAGTGTGCCCGTCATGATTGAAAATCCTAAAGATATGCATCGCAAAACAAATGTATTTATACGTGGGAACCGACTTTCCCTTGGTGCGGAGGTTGAACCTGCTGTTCCGGCATCGCTAAATGCTTTTCCAAAAGGAGCGAAACCTAATCGCTTAGGATTTGCGCAATGGATTGTGAGTAAGGATAACCCTTTAACGGCACGAACCTTGGTTAATCGTGTATGGGCCCAGCTATTTGGCCGTGGATTGGTGGAGCCTTTAGGCGATATGGGAACACAGAGTATTCCACCCATCCATCGGGAATTATTGGATTATCTGGCGCTCGATTTAATGAATTCAAAAAAATGGAGTATAAAAAAGCTGATTCGGGAGATTGTATTATCCGGAACATATAAACAGTCCTCAAGTTTGAATAATTCAAATTTAGAAAAGGATCCTCAGAATTATTATTTGGCACGCGGGCCACGATTTAGGTTATCAGCCGAACAGATTCGGGATCAGGCATTGTCAGTAAGTGGATTGCTCAGCAGTAAAATGTATGGACCTAGTGTGATGCCTTATCAGCCAGAAGGGGTTTGGATGACCGTCTATAGTGGTGAATCCTGGGTGAAAAGTGCAGGTGAGGATCAGTACAGAAGAGGTGTCTATACTTTTTTGAAGCGTACAAGTCCCTATCCATCCTTTGTTTCTTTTGACGCATCAAGTAGAGAGGTTTGTCTTGTTGACCGTATACGGACCAATACACCGTTGCAGGCACTTGCGACATTAAATGATCCAGTTTATCTCGAAGCAGCGAAGCATCTTGGAGCGATCATGCAAAAAGAAGGAAATGGAAATCCGAGAAATAATATTGGAATCGGGTATAGGCATGCGATGTTGCGGGATGCAGATGAAAAGAAAATAACAGCGCTGGAGGGTCTTTATAAAAAGGCTCTGCTCGATTTTAGCAGAAAACCTGAGGCGGCGGCTAAGTTTTTGGATGAAAATTTAGCCAAAAATAACGTAAAGACTTTGCCATCCAGGGCTGCTTATATGCTTGTTGCCAATGCAATGTTGAATATGGATGAGTTTTTAACAAAATCTTAAAGAAATATATACCGCAGGCCTTAATAAAAGGCTGGTCGTACCGAAGCTTTTTCCAAGGTACAGGATTGTTGAATAAGAGTAAGAATATAAAAAATAAGTGAGCCTTACGTGGAAGTGAAAAATTTATTGACAAAGTATTGCTCATACGTAATGATAGTCAGATGAAAGATCTAAATAAACTATTAAAAGAAGCGCAGCAATTTGAGCTACAGGCTGTCACGAGAAGACACTTTCTAAAGGACTGTGTAGCAGGATTGGTGGCATCGCGCTAGGAAGTCTCCTGACAGGCTGTGCTGGTTGGGGCCAATCAAAATCAGAAGATAAGCTTGACCTGAATGCACTGAATCCCTTAGTGCCCAAATCACCGCATTTTCCTGGTAAGGCAAAAAGTGTAATCTATTTACACATGGCGGGAGCCCCCTCTCAACTTGAGTTATTCGATTATAAGCCTGCGCTACAGAAGCTGCATAATCAACCTTGTCCTGAGTCTTTATTAGCAGGGAAGAAATTTGCATTTATCCGTGGCATTCCCAAAATGCTTGGTCCACAGGCTACTTTCAAGCAATATGGGGCAAGTGGAGCTTGGGTGTCAGATCATTTGCCACATTTTAGTAAAGTGGTAGATGAAGTGAGTTTTCTGAAGGCCATGCATACCGATCAGTTCAATCATGGTCCAGCGCAATTATTTATGCATACAGGAAGTGCCCGTCTAGGTAGGCCCAGTATTGGTTCTTGGGTAACCTATGGTTTGGGATCTGAAAATAGTAATTTGCCCGGATTTGTTGTGTTAACATCGGGCGGTAAAACTCCCGATGCAGGCAAAAGCGTGTGGGGAAGTGGATTTTTACCATCAGTATATCAAGGAGTCCAATGTCGTTCAAAAGGGGATCCTGTATTGTACATTGCCGATCCTGAGGGGATGGGTAGGGATATGAAACGTGATTTGATTGATGCGATAAATAACGTCAACAAAACTGAATATGATACTTTTAAAGATCCAGAAACCTTATCGCGAATCGCCCAATATGAGATGGCTTATAAAATGCAGGTTGCTGTTCCGGAAGTGATGGATATCAATAATGAACCTACCTATATTCACGAATTGTATGGAACCGAGCCAGGTAAAGAATCCTTTGCCAATAATTGTCTTCTGGCTCGAAAACTTGTGGAGCAAGGGGTGCGATTCGTTCAGTTGTTCGATTGGGGCTGGGACAGTCATGGCACAAATCCTGCCGATTCAATTGATTTAGGCTTTAGAAATAAATGCAGGGAAATTGATCGACCAATGACAGCATTGATTATGGATCTAAAACAGCGCGGTCTACTGGAAGAAACGTTGGTAGTGTGGGGTGGTGAATTTGGCCGTACGCCAATGCAAGAAAATAGGGATAATAGCGATATGCCATTCCTTGGTCGGGATCATCACACAGATGCTTATACCATTTGGATGGCAGGCGGAGGAATTCGCAATGGAATTAGCTATGGTCAAACCGATGATATTGGATTTGCCGGAGTAGAAGGACGTAGTTCGGTACACGATGTACATGCAACCATGCTCCACCTTTTGGGCTTTGATCATGAGAAATTTACCTATGATTTTCAGGGCAGGCCGTTCCGGTTGACAGATGTCGAGGGTGAAATTATTCAAGCTATAATTTAAAAAGATGAAACAGCTTTTAGTATTCATTTTATGTATGAACAGTTTTCTTTCCCTGACTGCTCAACATGTACACATAAAATATTATTGTACCAATTGGGGAAATACGGATTCTTGGGATAAATTCTGTTTACGTGTAAAAAATGCGGGATACGATGGTGTTGAAGCCTGGTTGCCAAGTAACCCAAGTGAGCGTAAGGAGATGGTGGATGCCTTACACAAATATGGATTGGGTTTAGGTCTGCTCTCAGGAGGATCCGGAGGAACATTTGAGGAGTATAAGAAATCCTTTAAACATAATCTGGATGAAGCAATACAGGCGAAACCTGATTATATCAATTGTCACACAGGTAAAGATTATTATTCATTTGATCAGAATAAAGCATTGATTGAACTTGCCTACGCTACTAAAACACAGTCTCAAATACCCATTTACCATGAGACACACCGCGGAAGGTTTAGTTTTGCGGCACATGTGACCAAGGAGTATTTGGAAAAGATTCCGAAATTGCGACTTGCATTGGACATCTCGCATTGGTGCAATGTCCATGAATCCATGCTTTCCGATCAAACCGAAACCGTTACAGCCGCTCTCTCTCGAACGGAGCATATTCATGCTCGAGTTGGACATCCCGAAGGGCCGCAGGTTAACGATCCAACGGCTCCTGAGTGGAAACAGATTGTTGCACAGCATCTAGCGTGGTGGGACACAGTTGTTGCTATGCACAAAGAAAATGGGGCAAAATTATTGACCATAACCACCGAATTTGGCCCTGCGGGTTATTTACCTACTTTGCCATTTACGCAACAACCGGTCGCAGATCAATGGTCTATTAACGTATATATGTTGAATTTACTCAAAGACAGATATAAAGAATGATAGTTTTCTTTGACGAATTATTGACCTTTTTTGGACGATTTCATCCGCTTTTGGTTCATCTTCCTATTGGAATTTTGCTGCTTGCTTTTTTTATGGCAATGATGACGCGCGTAAAAGACGGAGCGATTTACTTGCCTGCTATTCGGCTTTCCTTATTCCTTGGAGCTATAGCTGCCACAATTGCAGCTATGTCGGGATACCTGCTTTCACGAAATGGAGGCTATGAGGATGAAGTGCTGGACTATCACAAATGGTTGGGAATAGCTGTCGCCATAGGTAGTTTATTGCTTTGGTTTCTCTATCGTAAAGAACCTACCGGTTCAGTTTGGCTGAAAAAAGTATTTGTATTTCGCTTTTGGCTCTTTCTTAGTTTAGTACTCTTACTTGGCTTCACTGGGCATTACGGCGGCACTTTGACCCATGGAAAGGGGTATTTCATGGAGGCAATGCCGCTTGCTTTAAAAAAGCTATTTACTGGGGGAGAAGATAAAGATGAGATTTTTATTGTTGAAAATGCGCAGGAGGCAGGGGCCTATGCAGGTATTATTCAACCTATTCTCAAACAACGGTGTCAGAGCTGCCACGGTCAAAAGAAACATGAAGGCGGATTAGCATTGGATAGTAAAGACAATTTGTTGAGAGGAGGAGAGAATGGAGCTGTGCTGATGGCAAACGATTCGAAAAAAAGTGAGCTATATAATCGCTTAGTCCTGCCAGAAGGACATAAGAAACGTATGCCACCCAAAGGTCGGACACCGATTAGTGCTGACCAGATTAAGCTAATCGCCTGGTGGATTGACCATGGTGCTGATTTTAATAAGAAAGTACGTGAATTGCCTCAGACGGGGGAAATTGCTCATATCCTAAAGAGATTGGAAACGGGAGAAAAAGACGAGCCGTCGGTATTGTATGCAGATTTACCCCTAGCGCCAGCTTTGCCGAAAGAAAAAGTGAATGTTTGGCAGGCGAAAGGTATAAAGGTCATCCAGATCGCAAAGGATAATAACTTCGTCATGGTAAACGCTATTAATTACCCAAAATTTAGCGATAAGGATCTTCAGGAATTATTGGCAATTAAAGATAATATCGTGCAGTTGAAATTAGGAAATACTGCTGTTACAGATCTTGCTTTCCCGACCTTGTCTGCAATGCCGATTCTTTCCCGTTTGCATCTGGAAAACACAGCTGTTTCTGATGCTGGGCTGACACAGCTTAAGGGCATGTCGAAATTAGCTTACCTGAATCTCAGTGGTACAAAAGTAACCTCAAAAGGCTTATTAGAATTGAATGATCTTCCTAGTTTAAAGAATATTTATCTCTATAAAATAGCAAATCAGGATGCAGCCATATTAAAACAGCTAAATCCTAAAATTAAAATTGATACCGGTAATTATAGTTTGCCTTTTATTGCCACAGATACCATTCGGTTTTGATGTTTGCTGCTGATTAGATTGGCAGTGAAGCGCTCCCATTTAATCGACTATTATTGGACTTGCGTGCTAAAAATAGTTTTTAGCTAAATAAAAGGCGCTACATATATAAGGAGAGGGCAAAATAAAAAGAGCAGAAAGAATTTTCTATCTGCTCTTTTTGTAACAAAGAAATATTTATTTTTTGTCTGGATGTTCTAATAATTCAATGGCATCATAGAGTACACCGGCCTCACCTCGGAAGGTTCCGGAACCCTCGGGTTTGTTATCTTTTGTGTACCATTCATAAAATCCTTTATTTTTGATAACACGAGCAAGCATTGGCTGTATTTGTTCGTAAGCTTCTTGCTGGAACCCATTTTTTACAAGCTGCTGGATCATACGGCCACCAAACCAAGTCCAGTCCCCGCCGTTTTGATAACCATACGGGTACATTCCTTTGTTCTTAAATGAACCTGCCGGATAAGTGGGGTATACCGTGAGGCCAATTGTTGCTGCTCCTGCATCCTTTACATTTTTAATCATTTTGTCGAGTGAAACTTTAATTTGCTCTTTGTTGAGTAAATTAGCTTCAATAGCGATGGCGGTTCCTCCATGATAATAGATTTGATTTTCATCAAACTCGGCTGCAAAAGGAGAACCTTTGATATAAATATGGGGAATAAACTTTTGATTTTTTTCGTCCCACAGATGTTTCATTGTATTACTCGCAATTGACGATCGGATCTTTCCCCATTTTTCTCTTTTCTCAGGAAAAAGATCCATGTAATTGTCAAGTGCAATCAGAAACATGGCATTGTCATAGATATCTAACGCGATATGTGAATTTTCATCGAGATGAACACCCCAATCATGTTCAGGTTGGACATCCCCCCAATCGACAGTTGTAGCACCCCAGAGAAGACCATAAGTATCGTTGTAACGTTTATCCAATAAAAATTGTAAGGCATGTTCCATACGATCTTTTACTGCCGTGTCACCAATTTTTTCGTTGAGAAATGCCTTATCTTTAGTCGCAACGATATATTTATGTATCGCTTGAATTAAAGATGATTCCTGGTCTGTCTCGACAGTATTCTTATGGGCGGCATACTCAGGTGCTAATGGACTCGTAATTGTGTAATAATCCGATACCCCGTTTTTTAGGCTAGACTTTTTGACAAATCCGTCGGCAATATTACCATCGGCTCCCTGGAGTTTAAAGAATAGGGCTAATTGGTCCTTAATCTGTTCATGAGGGTGCACTTTTGTCGCTAGGGTGATAAATGTATTGTAATCTCTAATCCATACCTCACTGTATCCATCACCTGCATTGAATCCACTTTTGATGACATTTGTTGCCATGTTTTTAACAAGGCTAAAGCTGCTATCTTTCTGGATGCTGTCCTGCAAATTGGTGGTTGAAACTTTGCCGCCGGCATTTTGGCAGGACAATAACAATAGTGATGATGATAATGCAAAAAATATATTTCTCATTGTATTATTGGTTTATCGTTACAAATTTGATTAACACTTCGAATCTTTGACGAAAGATTGGATAACTTTTACTTTGCCTATCCCCAAATTGCGTAGTGTATACGAGCTAGCTGCTGCTGGAACTGCAAACGTCTCTGCATAGTGAAAAACCTTTTTCATACCATGCTCGGTAGTCAGCTCAATTGCTTCACCTTCGACAAGCATCATGATATGACATTGTCCTTGCGTATTAATTGTAACAGCCTGCTCGAATTCATACCTAAAAACATCGTAGAAATGATCTTCATGCGTTGGCAAGTGTATTCTTCTTGTTTCCCCCTCAAGAACTTCTTCTTTAGGCTGAGACAATAGCGTATTTTTGACAACATCGCCTTTACGATTAAAATTGAGGTTGGCGAAAGCCCTATCAATATTTAATGGCCGGGGTTTACCATCTAAATCTGGGCGCACCCAATCATACATTTTAAAGGTGTAGTTGTATGGGGTGGCGCTGATTTCGAGCACGAGATTATCTACGCCAGAAGAATGTACCGTGCCATGGGGAATCAAATATAATTGATGTTTTTTTGATTCAAATTTTTGAACATATTGTTCGATATCCATGGCTATTCCAGTATGAAAGCTATCCTCTAATGCTTTACGAAATTCCTTGGCGTTAATATTGTCCTGAAACCCCAAATATACCTGAGCATTATCTTTTCTATCGACGATATAATAGGATTCATCCTGTGTGAAATTTTCTCCAAATTCTTCCTTAGCATAGGTTGGACTAGGGTGGCATTGAATCGATAAGTTTCCGCCATCAAATGTATCCAGAAAATTGAATCGTATTGGAAACTCGACGTCGAAGCGTTGCTGTGCACGGCCAAGTACATTCGCACTTTCCTGAAACATCAATTGATCAAAAGAAATTTCTAAAGTAAGTCCATTCGCTTCGAGCACTATGCCATTTTCAGGGACGATCATTTCAAAAGACCATGCGTAATTTTTGACATGCTGATCGATACCGGTGAGGTGATCTTTCATCCAGTGTCCTCCCCATACGCCAGGCTCAAAGGTTGGTCTCACTCGAAAATAGTTTTGGGACATAGCTAGGAGAGTGGCCTGTAAATCCTGACCAGTAATCCAAGGTAAGTCTGTTGGCGATTGCTGATCGGCAAGAAACTCAACACGGGAAAGGATAGCTCTTTTATGTCTATTCAGAATTTCCCAGTCAACAAAATAATAACGTTTGTATGTTTCCTTCTGGCTGATCTGAGTTGAGCAGCCTAAATTTAAAGCTACTCCAGCACGCATGCGTTGTATAAGCACATTTTTGGGAAGATCAATATACATGACCTTCTTAGACTCATCGAGCAATGATGCTCCAGGACCGTAAAAGATGATATGCTCATTTTGAAGTGATCTGGAACTTAAGAATATGTTTTGAAGGGCCGTTAACTTTTCTGTATCAAAATATTCAATGAGTTTAACGGGTGTCTTTTTTCCGAAGAGAGGGTCGTTGCCTCCAAGGTAAGGCGAAATGATCTCCTGGATCTCCGACTCAGACTTTAAAGCTGAATCCATGGCAATAAATCGTGTACTTACGCCTTGTTTTTCGAATTCTTGCTTAAGTTTGGATATAATTGTTTCCCAGTTAACACCCACAAAACCATCAATGCAATGTATATGATGTGTAATGAGATGCGCGACAAGATCCTGATAAGAATTTGATAGCGTTCCTTGAACCGGAAACGTTGGCAGGATTTCGTACTGAAAAGGTTTTGTTTGAATATTCGGATACATATGATGTAATTTATTGCAAATAGATAGTTTTGAATTAATATGCTTTTGCTTACTTTTTTGTGGACTTTTTATTGAGTTTTTCAATCCAGAATTTTTCGATTTCTTCTAATGGTTTGCCTTTAGTTTCCGGAAGGAAACCAAGTACGACGAAAAAGGCAATAGCACAGAAAAATGCAAAAAGCCAGAACGTGTAGCGTGCGCCCCAGGATGCAAGCAGGATCGGGGTCAGCTGTCCTACGATAGCATCTGATATCCACATGACCATAATACTGATGCCCATAGCGCGGGCACGGATAGCATTTGGAAAGATCTCTGCAGCGACCACAAATTTTAAAGGCCCAATAGAAAAGGCAAAGAAGAACAAAAACGAAAGGATAGCGATGATCAATGCAATATTATTGATCTGGCCCTGATTAAAGAGATAGCCCGTAATAAGTAAACTAACGGTAGCGCCTATGGTTCCAATGAGATACAGCGGACGTCTTCCCCAGTTGTCAACCTTCCAAATCGCAAAGAATGTAAAGAGAACATTCGCAGCACCAAAGAATAATTGAGCATGATAAGAGTTGTTCAATGAAATACCCGATTCCAATAGTATACTCGGCCC
Source organism: Sphingobacterium sp. (assembly GCA_022712315.1). Taxonomy (GTDB): domain Bacteria; phylum Bacteroidota; class Bacteroidia; order Sphingobacteriales; family Sphingobacteriaceae; genus Sphingobacterium. The sequence continues at coordinate 26,538 of JALAGS010000139.1, forward strand.
GTAATATACAATGGCATTAATTCCGCTGAGCTGTGAAAATAGGGGAAGGAATAGACCCAATAAGAAGGCCTTTCGGTAGATAGGAGAGAATAGATCGCTCATTTTTCCTTTGGATGAAAGACTGGGTGCCTCCTGTAGGTCCGCTATTCCTAATAGAGTACTTATTTGTGCTACTTCAGCCATTCTTCCATTTTTGGAGAGCCAACGTGGGCTTTCAGGAATAAAATATACACCAATACATAATAACAAGGCTGGAATAGCACCCACTAAAAACATGCTGCGCCAAAGCTCGTTCTGCTGAGAAGAACTATGTTCAAGAAGTAGATAGTTGCTGATATAGGCAAATAAAATTCCAAATGTAATAGCTAATTGGTAGCATGTAACCGATCTTCCTCTAAATTTACTGGGAGATATTTCCGCAAGATAAAGTGGGACAACGATTGAAGCGATACCAACCCCCAACCCTCCTATACTTCTACTGGCAATCAATAACGGGTAAGAAGAACTAAATCCACAGCCTAATGCTGAAAATAAAAAAAGCAAGGCTGCGGTAACAAAGGCTGGTTTTCGACCATATTTGTCTGTCAGAGACCCAGTGAAAAACACACCAGCAATGCAGCCTAATAATGCTGAACTGACAAAAATTCCCTCCTGAGCGGGAGACAGCTCGAAAAATTGCTTGACTAAGGGTAAAGCACCCGCAATTACAGCCATATCGAAGCCGAAAAGGAAGCCCCCAAGTGAAACGATACATAAAATGATGATAAATTTCTTAGACATCTGAGGTTTATAAAAGTATGTATATACATACAAACATATATCTATTTTTTTAATTATCCAAAAAATCTTACTTTAGCACAAGCAATCCAGATGATGAATTTAAAAATAGACCATAAAAGTCCTGTTCCTCTGCACATCCAAGCAGAGAATTTGTTACGTGAATTAATCAAGCAACCCGAATATATTGAGGGGAAATTATTACCCAATGAAATTGAGTTGGCAAAGAGATTAGCAATTTCGCGTTCTACTTTACGTTTGGCGATCAATAAACTCGTATATGAGGAACTGCTCATTAGAAAGAAGGGAATAGGAACGAAAGTTGCAAGTTCGAAATTCAGTTCAAAATCCAAAAATTGGTTAAGCTTTTCGCAAGAAATGAAAAATCGCGGAATTGAGGTAAAGAATTTTGAGCTGCATGTCAGCTGGGTTGTTCCGGACAAAGCTGTTTCAAAATTTTTTAATGTAGATGAGGATCAGAAGCTATTAAAACTGGAGCGGTTGAGAGGAAAAAAAGATGACCCGTTTGTTTATTTTATATCCTACTTTCATCCGCGTATCGGCTTAACTGGCGATGAAGATTTCAAACGGCCTTTGTACGAAATCTTAGAGGCAGATTATCATGTCATCGCTGATCTTTCTCAGGAAGAGCTGGATGCAATGGCCGCCAATAAGTTTATAGCAGACAAATTGGAAATCAATATAGGTGATCCTATTTTGTCACGTAAACGCTTTGTATTTGACCAGTCGGGAAAGCCTATTGAATACAATCTGGGATTTTACCGCGCCGAAAGCTTTACCTACACGGTTGAAAGTAGGAGGGATTATTAAGTAATTCACTCATCCAGATTTGAGTTGATAAATGGATGAGTGAACAGTTCGTTTAATGACTCTTTTCTAGGGTGGTTTCCGCCCAGTTTTCCATTAAAGCGATGGCCTTGCTCAGTACACCTGCTGAACCTTTGAATTTCCCTGATCCACTGGGAACATTATTTTGACCGTACCACTCGTAGAATCCTTTGTTCTTTACGACCCGGTCAATCATCGGTTGAATTTCTTCATATGCTTCTTGATAGAAACCATTTAAAATGAGTTGCTGAATCATTCGACCGCCAAACCAGGTCCAATCCCCGCCATTTTGGTATTGATAGGGCTGTGCCATTCCGCCGACAAAAAAGCCAATTGGATAGGTAGGATATAGTGTTAGCCCAATACTCGGCATTCCTGACAGTCGGACATTTTCCTTCATTTGTTTATTGACGGTCTCTATTTCTGAAGGCGTCAATAGTCCCGCTTCGATAGCAATAGCGGTACCGCCATGATAATGAATGGTATTTTCGTCGAACCCTTTTGGGATAGGAGATGTTTTGGGATATATATGGGGGATGAATTTTTGTTTTTTCTTATCCCATAGATGGCGTCTACTATTTGTTTCAATATCTTTTTTTAGCGCTTTCCAAGCGGATAAGTAGGAAGATTTTGGCTGAATATCAATCAGGGTTTGCAGGGCGATAATAAACATCGCATTATCATAGATGTCTATCGCTTCGTTGGAGAGTTCGTTCCAGTCGCAACCAAAGCTATCGTTGGGTTGTACATCTCCCCAATCTGCTGTCATCGCACCCCAAAGCAGTTGATACTTTTGGTTGAACCGTTCTTTTTTTAGATACTCCAGCATAAGTTGAATACGCTCTTTTACGGAAATACCGCCAATGGACTCATCCAAGATGCCGTAGTCCTTGGTCTTCCGGATATATTTACCCAGCAGTTGGATCAGCGAAGTTTCTTGGTCAGTTTCCACTGTATTTTTAAACCCCACATGGTCAGGCGCATTTTTTGAATAGTAGGGTGTATCGTCATGCCAGGTAAAGTCTTTCTTTAATACATATCCATCAACCATTTCGCCATTGGGTTGCTGCATCTGGAAAAATAATAAAATTGCACCTCGAATGTCGCTTTGGGACCTCTCTTCCAACGCAGTCTCAATAAAAGTATTTAAATCCCGCGCCCAAATCTGTGAGTAGCCGCTTCCGGCATTGAACCCTTCTTTTATAACTTCCCGGGCAAGACTGTCTACATACTTTAATTTTTGATCGGCAACAATCGCCGTTGCAAGCGCAAGTTGAGCTTTATGGTCGTGTTTAACTTGTTGTGCAGATAACCGGGCTCCGAGCAACAGTAATATTAGACTGAAAAATGAGGTATGTTTGTTCATGGTGGTTTATTGTAAAGAATTAGGGTTGACAAGTGTACTTGCCTATAATGAGTATCTCTTTTGGTTAGTGGTTGGATATCAGCCGTTCAATACGTATTTTTTTAATTTATTTATTGCTTGTGTTATTTTATATGTATGTACAATCAAAGTTATGGAAAAATGTCGTTATTTAAGCTTTAATGGTATTTTATTTGGTTAGTATTTAAAATTTTACAAATTCTAATGCTTCATTTGCTGTATTAGATGGCGCTTTGTGACATGATAAAATGCTTAATATGTTTATACATATTTTATTTTTTTGTAAGTTTGCTATTGAACCTAATTGAGCACAATGATAAAACGTATCATCTATTATTTTTGCAGTTTATTTGTCGCGACGGTAAATGTTTTTGGTCAACAGAAAACTGATCTGACAGCCTTTGTCAAGCCTAATATTGGATCAGTCCACAGCCGATATTTTTTTTACACGCCGGCAGCTGTTCCGTTCGGGATGGCCAAGCTTGCTCCGAGTACAAATGGAAGTTATGGCAATAAGTCGGGCTGGGAGGCCGTGGGGTATGATGATAGGCATACATCAATAGAAGGTTTCGCTAATTTTCACGAGTTCCAGGTGGGAGGAGTGGTATTTGCACCGTCCGTTGGGAAATTGAAAACAGTGCCTGGCAATCTTGATAAACCCCAGAGTGGCTATCGTTCATCTTTCGATAAAAAAGATGAATTTGCGACCTCAGGCTATTATCGTGTGAAATTGAAAGATTATGGTATACTTGCGGAGCTAACAGCCACTAAACGAGTCGGTTTTCATCGCTATACATTTCCAAAAACAGATGCTGCGAATCTTATTTTCGATATCGGACATGTGATGGGAGAAAGCGGACCAGTAGTAGATGCCGAAGTAAATTATAATAAACAGCAAATTTGGGGCTATGTTGTCACCAATCCCGTTTATGTCCAAAAATACCAACACGGTGCTGCGGTCAAAATGTTTTTTTTTGCAGAAATAAACAAACTCCCAAAATCTTTTGGAACATTTAGAGATTCCACGATTTTTGATCAACAGAACACGATAGAAGGTAAAGGAGTAGGCCTATTTCTTAAATTTGATACGGAGGCGGGAGAATCTATAGAAATTAAAACCGGTCTGTCTTATACCTCAGTGGAAAATGCGCAACTGAATTTGCTGAAAGAAGCAAAAGAACTCTCCTTTGATGCTGCAAAGAACGAGGCGCTACAGACCTGGAATGAAGAATTGGGGCGGATTTTAGTGGAGGGTGGTAAAGAGGATGACCGTATAAAATTTTACACCGGCTTATATCATGCTTTACTTGGACGAGGCCTTGCCAGTGATGTAAACGGTGCTTATCCAAAAAATGATGGTTCAATAGGTCAGATTGCACGCGATAATGCGGAACTGCCTATTCATCATCATTATAATACAGATGCCATTTGGGGTGCATTTTGGAATTTGACACAATTGTGGTCCATCGCTTATCCGGACTATTATAACGACTGGATTCAGAGCCAATTGTTGGTCTATCGGGATGCGGGGTGGTTAGGAGATGGGATTGCCAATAGTAAATATGTATCGGGGGTAGGAACCAATTTCACAGGTCTGGCCATTGCGGCAGCCTATAATGTCGGGATTCGCGATTATGACGTAAACCTTGCTTATGATGCAGTGCGTAAAAATGAATTGGAAGCGAAGGGTCGCTTACCCGGAGCGGGAAAGTTAGATGTGGGAGTTTTCGTTCGCAAAGGCTATTCGCCCTATATAAAAGATGATAATGGAAGCCCTGAGTTAATGACAAGTGGATCTCCTTTTGGGGCTTCACATACCTTGGAATATGCTTTTTCCGCCGGAGCAGCCGCACAATTTGCAAAATCATTGGGGCACCAAAAAGACTACGTTAAATTTCGGGAGTTAGCCAATGGATGGCGCCATCTGTACGATACCACGACGAAGTTTATGCGTCCAAAAGATAGCACTGGAAGATTTATTTCAAACTTTAACCCTTATGAGCCATGGCGTGGATTTCAGGAGGGAAATGCATGGCAATATACGTTCTATGTTCCGCATGTTCCACAAGAATTGGTTAAACTGGTTGGGAAGGACCTCTTCAATCAGCGGTTGGATAGTATTTTTACGGTGTCGCAGAAGAATGTGTTTGGAGGTGGTACACAGATTGACGCTTTCGCAGGGATTGAAAGTCTTTATAATCATGGCAACCAGCCGAACCTGCATATCTCTTGGCTGTTCTATTTTTCTGGCAGGCCTGATCTAAGTCAAAAATGGGTGCGTGCAATTTGCAATGAATTCTACGGCAACGATGCAACACATGGCTATGGCTATGGACAAGATGAAGATCAAGGTCAGCTTGGAGCTTGGTATGTACTTTCAAGTATTGGTCTATTTGATGTACGTAGTTTAACAACAGAACATCCCGCGCTTCAGATAGGCGCACCACTTTTTGATCAGGTAACGATAAAACTACCAAAAGCATTAAGAAAAAATAAGTTTGTCATTCGCGTTAAAAGGGAGAATGCCAATAGCTATTTGGTCGATCGCATTCAATTGAATAAGCATCTATTAAAAGATTGGCAGCTTCCTTTTGAACAACTCGCCAAAGGTGGAATACTGGATGTTAAACTGAAAAGTGATTAAGTTAAAAAAGAAATAGCCCCATAGGGGCTATTTTCAAGGTAGGTTGGTTTGTTGATTGCCTACGCGATTTCAGCAATAAAATTGCCCTCTTGATCCAAATCCGCCTTGTGGGCCGCGATTTGTTGAAGATTAATATGTCCTATGACATATTTGAAATCTGGTGCGTAATATCGTTCTGTGATTTCACTGAAATTTAACTTCTCAATCAGTGTATCATCTGTATATCTCAAATAGACCTTAATTAAATAATCTTGGCTATAATTTAACGTGCTGGATTCTAAATGTTTTTTATATTCATAACGGTATCCATAGCGAAGAGCAGCGATATCCGATAGTACAGCAGAACCTGTTGGGTGGCCACCAGCGCCTTTACCATAGAAAAATTGTTCGTCCGCAAAGGCCGCTTTCACCAATACGCCATTGTTCTCATTTTCTACATTATAGAGCATGCTGTCTTTGCCTACTAGGCGTGGTAATACGTAAAGTACAACTTTGTTGCCGTCGATCTCTTTTGCTGTTGGTATCAATTTGATCTTGAGGTTCTTTTCTTTAGCAAAACGAATATCCTGCTGTCCCAATTTGTCAATACCAATATTAAAGACATCGTCTGGTTTAACATAGATACCATAGGCATGTGAAGCAACAATACACACTTTAAATTTAGGGTCAAATCCACCCACGTCCAAGGTTGGGTCAGTTTCCGCAAAGCCTAGCTCCTGTGCTTTTTTCAATGCATCCGCATAGTGCTGATTTTCATTGAAAACTTTAGATAGGATATAGTTTGAAGATCCATTAAAAATTCCGCTAACAGAGTGGAGCAGCTCATTGTCATAATACTCTTCTAAATTCCGTATAATCGGAATACTTCCACAAACAGCACCTTCATACAATAGGCTTGTGCCATATTCATGTTGGATATCGACCAATTCCTCTAAATGACTAGCAATCATTTTTTTATTTGCAGACACCACATTTTTGCCCGATTTCAAAGCGCGTACCGTTAGTTTGTATGCTGCTTCGGCATCATCTATTAGTTCGACAACAGTGTTGATTTCTGGATCTCCTAAAATTGCCTCTGGATCTGTGGAAAATAGATCTGCTGACAGTGAGCGTTTTTTATCCCCATTTTTAATAACAAATTTCTTGATTTCCAGATTAAGATTTTTGGTTTTGATAATGTCGTAAAGACCTTGGCCTACAACCCCAAATCCAAACATCCCTATTGTTAATTTATTACTCATATCTCTTCTTAAATTCTCTTATATATTGTTTATTCTCTTACACTAATTCGTTGATGTACTCTTTTTGTTCTCTTAGAAAGCTGCTAATGGTTGCCGTCAGTTTTTTTGTTTCGATCAAAAAGCCATCGTGGCCATACGTAGATTCGATCTCCTGATAGTGGGCATTAGGGACATGTTGAGCGATGAACTGTTGCTCTTGTGGGGGAAACAGCAAATCTGTATTAATGCTCAGCACCAAAGTCGGACAATTGATGCTTGCTAAAGCAGATTCGATAGATAGCCTTCCCCGACCTAAATTATGGCTATCCATTGCCTTGGTCAGATAATAGTAGCTGTAGGCATTATAGCGTTTTACCAATTTTTCACCCTGATAATTTTGATAGGATGCTGCTTTATAATGATCCAGCTTTTCGTTATCGTCTTCCTTTTGCGTGTTGGTATATGTGGTATAGTTACGGTAAGATAACAATGCCAGAGAGCGGGCAACCTTTAATCCTTTAGCTCCTCCATCGGGATGATTGGCATAAAAAGTTCGATCAGTGGTGATGGCAAGGCGCTGGCTTTCATTGAACGCAATACCCCAGGGTGAATGCACGGCATTTGTCCCGACGACGATGAGGTGGTTGATCGCTATGTTGTGGGATACAGCCCATTCCAAGGCCTGTTGACCGCCTAAGGATCCTCCGATAAGGATATCGATTTGTTTGATTGCCAAATGATCGGCAAGAAATTGATGCGCATTGACCAAATCCTTTACCGTAAATTCGGGAAAAGATAGGTAGTAAGGCTGGCCCGTAGCTGGATTTAAAGACAATGGATTACTGCTATTATAGGCTGATCCAATGACATTGGCACAGATAATAAAATAATCGTTTGGATCAAATAAATCACCTGTTCCAAAAAGGCCTGACCACCAATCCAGTACATCTGCATTGGCCGTTAATGCATGGCAAACCCAGATCACATTGCTGTGATCTGCATTGAGCTTGCCAAAAGTTTCATAACTGATTTGTAAATCAGTAAGCTCTCTTCCATTTTCAAATACAAAAGGCTCAGGGTGCAGATAAATATGCTTACTCATTATACGTCTAAATTTTAAAGCCGACTAAAACCTGGTTATTTAATTTTATCAAAAGCTTGTTGTAAATCAGCTTTAATGTCGTCAATATGTTCTATTCCTACGGAAAGACGTAATAATCCTTTGAATACCCCTGCGTTAGCTTGATCTTCATCACTCAGTTGTTGATGGGTCGTAGCTGCCGGATGTATAATCAGTGACTTGGTGTCGCCAACATTGGCTAAGTGACTGATCAATTCTAGGCTGTCAATAAAATCGTTTGCTTTTTGTGCGGCATCGCCTTTTAACTGGAATGAAAGCACGGCACCATACCCATTTTTAAGGTATTTTTGTGCGTTTGCGAAGCTTGATGAACTCTTCAGGCCAGGGTAATTTACTTTCTCCACCTGCGGATGGGACTCGAGCCATTTCGCGATTTCCAATGTGTTATCTACATGGCGTTGCACGCGTAGGGAAAGGGTTTCAAGACCTTGTAGTAACAAAAAGGAGTTGAAAGGAGAAAGCGCTGGTCCAAAATCGCGTAATCCTTCCACACGGGCCCGGATTGCAAATTGAATATTTCCAAAAGGTCCATTTTCACCGAAAACTTCGGAGAAAACTAATCCGTGATAACCTTCAGATGGCTCGGAGAATTGTGGATATTTTCCGTTACCCCAGTTATAGTTACCACCATCAACGATCACGCCGCCAATGCTCGTGCCATGACCGCCAATCCATTTAGTTGCAGATTCAACAACGACATTAGCACCGTATTCTAGCGGTTTAAAAAGATAACCTCCGGCGCCAAACGTATTGTCGACGATTAATGGTAAATCGTGTTTTTTGGCTACTGCTGCAATTTTTTCAAAGTCAGGAATATTGAAACTCGGGTTTCCGATTGTTTCCACATAAATGGCTTTTGTTTTATCATCAATGAGTGCTTCAATTTTATCCGCTTCGGCGTCAGTCGCAAAACGGGCTTCGATGCCCAGACGTTTAAAAGCAACTTTAAACTGGTTGAATGTACCACCATATAAATTGGAACCGGCAACAAAGTTATCTCCGCTTTCCAGGATATTATTTAATGCAATAAACTGTGCGGCCTGACCAGATGCAACAGCAACTGCCGAGACGCCGCCTTCCAGCGCAGCAATACGTTGTTCAAAAACATCTGTAGTAGGATTCATGATCCGTGTATAGATATTTCCGAACTGTTTTAAAGCAAATAAGTTTGCGCCGTGTTCGGCATTTTCAAATACAAAAGAAGTTGTTTGATATATAGGAACTGCTCTGGATCCTGTAGTAGGATCAGCAACTTGGCCAGCATGGACCTGAAGTGTTTCGAATTTTAAATTTTTGTTTGAAGACATAATATATCAGTTTTTAAGGGTTCAAAAAAGAATTTGCTAAGTAAAAAGAGAAGCATACACACCTCCTCGAAAGGTCTGTCAAATCTTTATCCGGGAAAAAGGAAATGATTTTTAACAAGCATGGAAGTGCATATGCATACGCATTCGCATCGCTACAGTGGTACGATGTGTTACACTTTTGTTGTTAAGATGGTTCGTTTGTGTTGAACCTGAATTTTTAATGGATTTCAGTAATGTAATAATCATTGTCTTATATCATTTATATGCTCCAAAACGATATTGTTTTGGACAGGAATTGGCACCTTTTCAAGCAAATTGAAGGTTGCCAGTGGGTCATTGAGCCAGTCTCTCGCCACTTCTTTATAAATCAAGACCTACTGATTAAGGGAGGTGTTGATTAGAAATCTTCTTTCGAAGACGACACAAATATAAACTCTTTTTTTATTAAAGCAAAAGAAATGCTGTTTTTTAGTTAAAAGAGTTTTGAACACTATGCTGATCGGTACAGCATATAACCCGTCTAAATTTGGTATAGGTAGGTTTTTTTGATTTTATGTTTTTTTCAAATGGATGCTTTCTGCTATCTGATTTAAGTCTGTTAAAAGAGGTCGAAGTGCATCAATTCGACTGTGAATTTCATGTGCAGTATCATGATTTGTTTTTTTACCAAGCGATATCGAAAGACCGACCAAATGCGAGTTAATGCGATAGGAGAGTGCTTGAAAATAATGAATATGAGACCAGTCTATCCACTTTTGCTCAGGTTCCTTTTTCATTTGATTGATAGTGTCTGAAAATAGCGCCATGGCAGTTTGCGCTTTTTTTCGAGCCAGTCGTATATCGAAAGAGCTTTGTCGCTCGTCTAAAAGCCGGTTATGAATGATCTGGAAATAGTGATGATTGTAAAGTGATACCTCTTTTGCCAACTGAACCATCCCCGTGCTTTGGCGTACTGGAATCAAAAAATAACCGACGATAGCTAAGAGTGCACCAATAAGGGTGAAAAGTATTCTACTGCCCAAAATAAGATTAATGTTACCTTCAAATAAGTTCAGTGCGATCACGATGCCCCAGGTAATGAAAATCACGCTGACCATATAATTTGATCTGTTGAACAAAAAGAAACCGAAAAGGCCAATAGCCGCTATTAGAAGGAGAGCTGGAAGAAAATGAATGGAAATTAAGCACAATATACCGACAATTATCCCTGAGAATGTACCAACAATACGCTCGATATTCCGTGTTTTGGTCATTGAAAAGGCTGGTCTGGCAACAATGGCGATAGTGAGCAGGATCCAATAGGTATATTTAAAATCTAAAAACAAAACACCGATCAAAGCTCCGCTTCCAAACAGGAGCGCCATGCGCAATGCGAATCGAAAAAGAGGATTGTTAAGATGGAGTCTATTCTTAATATCCGTTAGATTCCGTGATGGGCGATTGATAAATTGCTGATATTCACTGGTGTCAATCTTATCTTGTATTTCTTGATTTTGATAAAAAGCGACCTGAATCCGGTGGAGGACTTCGATAATCGCTTCAATATTGGTGATGATCGAGGATAATATATTTTTTGCAGTGCCAGTCTGTTGCTCTTGAATCCTTTTTAAGTCCAGTAAGATTGCGTTGATTTTAATGTTGTTATGATATAATTGATGTGCATAACGAAACCGCTTAGTAGGTTGCGAAAAGCTGTCAATTTCTAAGGCTAATAATTTTATGCTGTGACGAATTAAAGGAAGACTACCCGTGTCTGCTAGATTCTTGCGGATTGCATCATAATCGTGATCAAGCGCAATAATTAACTCATGCAGGTCAATTAGCCCATAAACTTGACTGAGCCAATAGTTGCTTTTGTGCCATTGTTGGCTGATGATTTTCTTTTCTCTAAAAAGAAGGGATCTGATTTGTTCCTGCTGCTCACTGATTTGCCCATGAATTTTTCCAACGCGACTGTAGGTGATATCTAAAGGAATATCGGGATCGTAAGATTGGGATCGTATTAGTAGGAATTGAGATAATCCATGAAATCCATTAGCCATAGCGTGTTTTAATGAGCGATAGGGCCGTATATACGCTTGTAGGAGGCTAAAAAAGTAGTAGATCATAGAACCTGCTGTAATCTGTAAGCTAACAGCGAATGGATGCTGCGGAGCCATGCCAATCACAAAACTCATCAAAATCAATGTCATGTTTCCTATAGCGGCATAGCGAGGGCCAAAAATACCATACAACGTACAGACAAATCCAGCGACACCAAGTAAGATGACCAGAGGCCAATGATATGGAAATACAAGAGCTGTAAAAAGTGATGCAATGAAAAAGGTAGGGATACAAACAAGAGCCGACGAAAGCTTATCTTTTCGGTTACCAGGAGGGTCTGTGAGTGTAGTTAACAACGATCCGACTCCAATACCGATAGCCGTACCTGCATGCGCCCCTAAAAGATAGATGGCTACGCTCGGCAAAATGCTGATGGAAACATTACGCAACGCGTCACCACTATGTTCGCCACCCATAAAACGGATTATCTTGATATAAATACGGTGGAATCTTTTCTTCAATGATAGCGTGCTCATCAATCAGTTTACTAATTTTCAGTGCAAAAATACAAATATTATGCTTAATATTTTGTGTATACTTTTTATTTGTTTTGATTGTTGTTTTGTTTTTAAACTTTTATTTTGATTCAATGCATTTTTCCTATAATTCATTTTGCGCGGATTGATATTTATCAGAATGCTTAAGGCTTGAATACACTAGGAGGAATGTGGTTTACCGATTTTATTCGGTGGTCTACCGAGCGATTTGTGCTATCTGTCTATTTCTGCTGGTTAAGGTGTAATGAATACACGAGGTTTGTTGTCATTATTATGAAAGTCGACTATCCAATTGATAGCGTAAAGAAATTACATTATGAAACCACAAAAAATTAAATTGTTGCTATTAGCTATTATTTTGTCTATATGCTCTGTTTTGGGGACTGTTTATGCCCAATCTGCTGGGGGAAAATTACGTGCTGTGGTTGTTGGACAAGATAACCAACCCATTGGAGCCGCCAGTATTTCATTGTTTCGTAAGCCTGGCGATGTCTTGTTAAAAGGAACGTTATCCAACGAAAATGGTGAAATCGAGTTATTTGCGATACCTGAGGGAAAGTATATGCTGCAAGTATCTTCCGTCGGTTATGCCATGTATCGCTCCAGTGAAATGACACTGAATACTGGCGATTTCAAGATGCTAGATACCATTCATTTACAAGTGGAAAGTAAAGTTTTGAGTGAAGCACAAGTTATTGGGAAGAAGCCATTGATCGAAAGTCAGCTGGATAAAGTTGTGCTTAACGTCGAGAATAGTATTCTGGCAACAGGAAATAATGCACTAGAACTTTTACAAAAGGTTCCTGGTGTTACTTTAGATAATAAAAAGATCAATTTGCGAGGAAAAAGTAATGTCATAATAATGATCGATGGCAAACCAACCTATCTTTCGGCCGATGAAGTGTCAAGATTACTAGAAAATACGGCGTCAAATGCGATTGCTTCAATCGAAGTGCTGACAAACCCGCCGGCAAAATATGATGCTGCTGGGAATGCCGGAATTATCAATATTAAGACGAAGAAGAATACACAGTTCGGTAGTAATGTGAGTTTAAACTTAAATTTAGCACAAGGTAAATATACGAAGGGCGATGGTGGTTTTCAGATAAGCCATCGCAATAATTGGGTGAACTTATTTTCCTCTTATAATTATGCGAATACATTAGGTTTTAATGATTTAAATATCGATAGAGCTGTAGAAACCAAGGCGGGGACGACCTATTTCAATTCGGATTCTTATTCGAAATTCCGATATCGAGGCCATAATTTTAAATTTGCAGCAGATTTTAATCTGGGTAAACAGGATGTAATTGGCTTTGTGGTCAATGGTAACGTGAGCAATGGTAATTCAACAAGGGAGGGGAGCAATCTGATCGCGTCCCAAAAAGAAAAGCTTGATTCGATTGTACTTGGAAGCAATTTGTCAGATTTTAAGTATCATTATCTAACGTATAATCTCAATTATAAAAAGACATTTGATACTTTAGGGACAGAGCTAACATTCAACGGCGATTTTTCAGATTCTAAAAATGATGATAACAGTACCGTTGGTAACCGCTTTTTGGATGCCAACTGGCAAGAATTTAAATTACCAAATATTTTCCGGAATGATATGCTGTCAAAGACAAAGATTTTGGTTTTTAAAACCGATTTTGTACATCCTTTCGATAAAACCACCAAACTTGAGGCGGGTTTAAAGTATAGTCGCGTAAAAACGGATAATAATCTGGTTTATGAGGACCAAAATCAGAATGGGAAGTTTGTTCGGAATAATGGCCAAAGTAACCAGTTTTTGTATAACGAAAATATTGCTGCGGCCTATTTTAGTTTAAATAAGTCTTTTGGCAAGCTTTCTGTACAAACCGGACTTCGTGTTGAAAATACAAGTTCACTAGGGAATTCGGTCACCATGGGACAGCAAACCAAACGTAATTATACTGATTTTTTTCCGACGGTATTTATACAGCAACAGATCAGTGATGATCACAAACTTGGTTTGAGTTATAGCAGACGCATAGACCGTCCGGATTATGGATCGTTGAATCCTTTTATATACTATCTAGATCAATATACTTATCAATATGGTAATCCCTATTTAAACCCACAATATACCAATTCCTATGAATTAAATTATACGTTCAAAGAACAGTACTTATTGAGTTTGGGCTATAAGAGGACTAACGATGCGATTACCCAAGTCATAGAAAGTAATTCAGAAACGAAAGCTATAGCACAGACAGATAGAAACCTGACTTATTTTGATTATTACAACATGAATGTCAATATACCGGTCAAGCCTTTTAAATGGTGGAGTATTTCGAACAATGCTACTGCTTTTTACAATAAATTTAGTTTTGATGAGCGTTCAGGGGCACAGCGCCAATTGGAAAAGCTGTCCTTCCAGGTGAGTTCTACCCATGATATCCGAATTGGAGAAACGACGAATGTGGAACTAACAGCTAATTATTCCTCTCCGGCAGTTTATGGCGTGCTAAGTTTCCAATCTTACTATGGGATTGATCTCGGCGCAGGAAAAACATTTCTCGATAAAAAAATGAATATCAAGCTGGCTGTGAATGATGTATTGAATACGAGAGGGCAGCGCAGGTTGTCAAGTTATCAGGAAGATGGATATTATCGTATACGTAATGGATATGATAGTCGGGTTGTGCGATTGTCCATCTCTTATCGTTTTGGCAATATGAATATTAAATCTGTCAACAAGAAGGCAGGTAATAATGATGAAGATAGTCGCTTAAAAAAATAACGGGAAAAGCGCTATAAAATGGTATATAAAACAGAAAGAGCATGCTATTTAGCATGCTCTTTCTGTTTTATATAAATTATCTTAGCTTAAGAATAAGATCTCTCTCAGTTTTGGAAGAGGCCATTTTTTATCATCAACAATTTTCTCCAATTTGTTAACATGATAACGAATGACATCGAAATATGGTTTAACTGATTCATCGTAAGCGATTGATCTTTCACGCACATCTTCGATTTGATTTGCTTTTTTACGTTCTTGACGCATTGCTTCAGCTTGCTCCAAAATCGTATTAACGTGTGTAGATATACGTTCTACAAAGTTTAATTGAGAGCTGAATGCTGCCTGAGCTAGACCAAGGTCTTTCAATCCTTTGACATTCTCAATCAATTCATTTTGGTAAATGAAACATGCCGGAGCAATTTGGTTGTTAACCATCTCTTCGATGACACGAGCTTCAATCTGTAATTTTTTGTAGAAGTTTTCAAGCAAGATCTCGTGGCGTGCTTCTGATTCACGTTTTGTATAGATGCCAAGTGATTCAAATAATGCTAAAGATTCTTCTTTTACATAAACATCTAATGCTTTAGGAGTAGATTTGATGTTAGAAAGACCACGTGCTTCAGCTTCTTTTTCCCATTCTTCGCTATATCCATTACCTTCAAAACGGATTGCTTTTGAATCTTTGATATATTTGCGGACAACATTTAAGATCGCAAGGTCTTTTTTAGTACCTTTTTTGATTTGTTTGTCTACTTCAGTTTTGAACTCGATCAATTGGGCTGCAACGATGGCATTCAACACTGTCATTGGTAAAGCAGAGTTGGCTGAAGAACCAACAGCGCGGAATTCAAATTTATTACCTGTAAAAGCAAAAGGTGAAGTACGGTTACGGTCTGTGTTGTCTAATTTTAATTCTGGAACTTTAGGGATACCGTGCCATAAATTAGCTTCTGCTTTCACTTTTTTAGCGACACGGGCAGATTCAACCTCTTCTAATAACTCGTCTAATTGAGAGCCTAAGAAAATTGAAATAATTGCCGGAGGAGCCTCATTTGCACCTAAGCGGTGGTCATTACTTGCACTGGCAATAGAAGCACGCATCAAGTCAGCATATTCATACACAGCTTTGATTGTATTGACAAAGAAAGTCAAGAACATCAAATTGTTTTTAGGCGTTTTACCTGGAGACAATAGATTAACACCAGTATTTGTGATTAAAGACCAGTTGTTGTGTTTACCGGATCCGTTAACACCAGAGTATGGTTTTTCATGCAGCAATACTTTGAAGTTATGTCTTAAAGCAACCTGTTCCATGACGTTCATCAACAATTGGTTATGATCGATAGCCAAGTTGATTTCTTCGTACATTGGAGCACATTCAAATTGAGAAGGCGCAACTTCGTTGTGACGAGTTTTTAAAGGAATGCCTAGTTTTAACGCTTCATTTTCCAAGTCAACCATATAAGCTAATACGCGCTCTGGAATAGCACCGAAATAGTGGTCTTCCAACTGTTGGCCTTTAGCAGACATGTGACCAAATAACGTACGGCCAGTCAATTGAAGATCTGGGCGAGCATTATATAAAGAAAGGTCAACTAAGAAATACTCCTGTTCGATACCTAGAGAAGCATTGACTTTAGTAACTGATTTATCAAAATATTGAGCAACATCTGTTGCAGCTTTATCTACCGCATTGATTGCTTTCAATAAAGGTGCTTTATAATCTAAAGATTCTCCCGTGTAGGAAACAAAAACGGTAGGGATACATAATGTTTTACCAGCACCTGTCTCATAAATAAAAGCAGGGGAGGAAGGATCCCAAGCTGTATACCCTCTAGCTTCGAAAGTATTACGGATACCACCGTTAGGGAAAGAAGATGCATCAGGTTCTTGCTGTACTAATGCGTCAGCTGTAAATTTTTCAATTGCTTCGCCGTTTTCATCTGGTTCAAAAAAGGCATCGTGTTTTTCAGCAGTCGAACCTGTTAAAGGCTGAAACCAGTGCGTATAGTGAGAAACACCGTGATTAAGCGCCCAAGTTTTCATCGCTTGAGAAATATGTTCAGCTAAATCTCTTGAAATAATCTGTCCTTCTTCAATGGATGCAACTAACTCCTTGTATGAATTTTTAGGAAGGTAGTCTTTCATTTTGTTAACGGAAAAAACATTCTTTCCGTAGATGTCAGTTGCTTTTTTAGTTTCAACTTTTTCAAATGAAGCGATTTGGCGTGAGCCTGCTGCTTCTACTGCTTTGAATCTTAGGTTCGACATTTGTATTTTGTAGTTAAATTACAGTTTTGTTGATTTTGTTTGTCAAAAATATTGTGTTTTTGTTGAAAAGTGAAATTTTTTTTGATGTTTTTTATGAAAAAATCTAAAAAACCTGGTTTTTTAGTATTAAAAAAGGTGCAGTTTTTAAAAATTGCACCTTTTTTAATGGTTTTACTATAATTCAAATCCCCAGTCTATTCCTTTTTCTGTGGCAGGTATCCCTTTTTTCATCCAGTTAGGGGCTGGAGCGCCTTTTAGGAAATGATCAAAAAATTGTTGTTCTCGAATCTGTATATCCTTTCTGTTTTGTCGTAACATTAAATTATGCTCATCACCATTATAATTTAACATCCATACAGGTTTATTCAGTCGGCGCAATGCCGTAAACATTTCAATACCCTGGTACCATGGCACGGCTCCATCGTTATCATTTGCCATAATAACCACTGGCGTCTTGACCTTATCTAAATGAAATAATGGTGAATTTTCGATATAAAGTTCCGGAGCTTCCCATAGCGTTTTGCCTATACGGCTTTGTGTATGTTCGTACTGAAATTGGCGGGACATGCCGGTCTGCCAGCGTATTCCGCCATACGCAGATGTCATGTTGACAACAGGTGCACCGGTCCAGGCTGCTGCATACATATTTGTACGTGTGATCAGATGGGCTACTTGGTAACCGCCCCAGCTCTGTCCTTGGATTCCCATTTTTGTACTGTCGACCCAGGCATTTTGAGCGAGATATTTCATTCCTGAATTAATGTATTCCTCAGCTGATTTACCAGGGTGGCCTGTTTTATAACTTATATCTGGTGCGAATACCAAATATTCATTACTTACAAAATAAGGAATATTCAATCGTGATGGCGTAGGTGCAGGAGCCTGATACGTATACAGTCCGTCGGAAAGTTTTTCATAGAAATAAGCGATAATTGGATATTTTTTTGCCGGATCAAAATTTTCCGGTTTGTAAAGAATACCTTCAGCCTGATTTCCTTCTGGGGTTGTCCAATGAACTAATTCAGCTGTACCCCAATTGTAATTGCCCTGTTGCTGATTGATATTGGAGAGCTGTAGTTCGTCTTTGAATTTAACTGTATTGGTGTAGACATTAGGCGAATTGACATAATCTTCTTTTGTATAAAGAATAGTCTGTTGGTCTGTGGAAGCGCTGATATTCCTGAAGGTTTTCGCTTCTACAAAAAGACTTTTTGGATCATTATGCTGTCCTTTGAATTGGTAAAAACCTCCTTGCTTGGTTTTATTGTCGAAAGAGGTCAGCAAACCACCCTTTTTATAGTCGAGCGTTGTCGCTTGGTCGCGATCCTCTTCTCTTCTTAAGGATAAATAACGAAATGTTGTCTGTGAAGCTGCCCCATAACCGTTGGTCAAGATGGATTTATTTGACCCATCTAAGCTAAAATACCAGATGTCATATCTCGAATTGACATATATTCCTTTGTAGTCAGGACTCCAGGCGGCCATGCCATAGCCTTGTGCTGTCGTAGGCATATCATTTTCCTCATCAGCAAAAGAAGCCGGTATTCCATCATTCAGAACAATTTTTTTCTTTGTGCTGACCTGGTACGAATTCCAGGTTCCTTTATCTTGATCAAAATAAACAATATATTTTGCATCAGGACTCAAAATTGCATTTCCCGAAAAATTTGAAAGAATTAATTCTTTATTGCCAGTCTTTGTTGAGATAAGGTAGATGTCGTCTCTGGTGCTGCCTTCCCATTGACTTTCTATTCGTTTACCAAAGTCAGTACGTGCCAAGATATATTCTTCATTGCCATCAGGAGTTGTCGACGCAGCGTTGAATGTCTGGTCTGTAAGTGGGATAATATTACGATTGTATTTAGGGTAAGTTACTGCTAAGAAGTTTTTAGCAAGATCTTTCTTTAAATTTACCAATTGCATGGGTTGCAAATAATCATCTTGCCAGTTCCAGACGTCTACTTTTGCATGCTCGAAATCAACCAAAGTGGTATCCTTGACGCGGGGTATTGGCGCTATGCCGAAAAATAGCTTCTCCCCATTTTTACTGAATTTGATATCACCATCACCGCTCACAGCCCAATTTTTTGGTATACCATTACTGGTTTTCGTCGCAAGATATTGGGCTGTATCAATGCCGTTTGAATAGTAATACAAGTTGTAGTTTTTCAGTAAGGCCTTTTCATTGGAGAGATCTCCAAGGTATGCGAGTTGATTGCCCGATTCATCAAATTTGAAATTCTTATAATTACCTTTCCCATTTGATATTTTTTTGAGCTTTTTGGTTGCTATTTCATATATATATACGCCAGATTCCTTTGAAAGGCTGTCTTTTGAGTCAGTCTTTTTTGAAAAAACAATCTTCGACCCGTTTTTATTCCACTCATATTGATCTACGGATGAAAATTGAACCGAGTCACCGGAGTTTAAATCGTATAAAGCAAGCGTTGCCACTGTTTTTTTCTTTTTATCGTTGCCTTTCTTTGTTGATGTGGCATCGGTAACGGTTTTTGGTTCAGATTTTTCATTTATTTCCTTGTCAAAAAGAAAAGAGACGAAATTGCTGTTTTGATCAGCAACTTTATAAGATTTTACCTGCGAAAATTTGACAAGGGATGAGTTTGTTAAATTGTAGATCGCCAATGAATCCTTTGGGAGGTCTTCAGTCTTCTTCTTTTTGATTTTTGCTTCGCGAGTTGCAGCGAAAGGCGCCTTAATCAGACTTACTAAATGATTTTCTGTATCTGTAAGTTTTCCATTATATCCGCGGGGAATTTGAATGAGTTCTTTATTTTCTTTGGTTTTTAGAAAAAGCTGGTTGTCACCTTCTTGCGGGCTTACTTGAAATAGTACAAATTTGCCAGATTTACTGATATAGGGAGATGATATGCTTTGCCAACTATCATATACCGTATGATCCAATGGTTTCTTTTGTGCATGTGCAGCGAATGCTGCAAGAAAACAAAATGGAATACAGATATTTTTCTTATTCATATTTTTAGTCCTTTTTGCTGCAATTTATTCATAAAAAATAAATAAACGTCGATTTTTTGGTATATTCATTGTTACGTAAACATAAAAAACTGGTTATGAAATCATCATCTTCTGTTATTATTTCGATTATACTAAGCATTGTGCTGTTGCTTACCGCCTGGATATTGGGAGCAGCTTATCGCTATAAGTTTAAATCGACACAGACAATCACAGTAAACGGTAATGCGAAAAAAGATTTTGAGTCCGATTTAGTCAAATGGAATGCTACTTTTAGCCGGAAGAATTATGAATTGAGTGCTGCTTCGGCACAATTGGCTACGGATCGTGATCTGGTGCATGATTTTTTAGTTCAGCAAGGCGTTAAAGCTGAGGAGATTCGCTTTGAAGCAGTGAACATAGCCAAAGATTTTGAGTATCATACAGACGGAAAAGGGAATGGTTACAATACGTTTTCGGGCTATACATTGTCGCAAACAGTAAGCGTCGAATCAAAAGATCTAAATAAAGTGGATAATGCCTCGCGAGAGATATCTACACTGATTTCAAAAGGGATAGAACTGAGTTCGAGTACCCCCAATTACTACTACTCAAAATTGGAAGACCTGAAATTGGAACTTATTTCACAAGCCTCAAAAAATGCACATCAACGCGCTGGCAATATTGCAAAAGAATCTAACGCGGGGCTGGGCAATTTGGTTAAGGCCGATTTGGGAATTTTTCAGATTACAGGACAAAATGATAACGAAGAATACTCTTCCGGTGGTGCCTTTAATACCACATCGAGGAAAAAAACAGCCAATATCACAGTTAAAGCAAGTTTTTTGAGTAATTAATCGAAAATTATTTGGCTGAATGTCAGTTCTATATTGATTATGACGGAAAATTTATTCAAAAAGTTTTCTCCTTTTCAATAAAAAACCTACTTTTGCATCATCCCAAACGGATATGCCCGGATGGCGGAATTGGTAGACGCGCTGGTCTCAAACACCAGTGGGAAACCGTGCCGGTTCGACTCCGGCTCCGGGTACAAAAGCCTCTTTACATTCAGTAAAGAGGCTTTTTTAGCACATTTGTTGGTTCTGACTTTTTTGATGATTGCCCCAATTGCTGATTTTAACTCGTCAAGAAAACTTTTAAAATTAATACATCCTGATACCAGCTTATATCAAATCCCAATTTTCAATCAATTTTTAGACAGTGATCAGTCACTTGTTATTCAGTGTATACTGAGTGATCACTGAGCAAGCACTGAACAATCACTGTCGAAAGACCTAATTTGATCACTACTTGATCCTAATTCGTTGTTTCTTTACTTATTTTTTGTTTTTTCTCCGCTTATTGTAGGTACTTTAGTTAGACCTCCCTTGGTATTTGTTCGCTATTTCTTTGCCTATCCGTTGGTATTTCTCTGCTTGTTCTTCGCTGTTTCTCTGCTTATTCTTTGGTATTCTAACAATAACCTTGCAATAAAATGGTAATAAACTGGTAAGTAAAGGGCAAAGCAAGTGTTATCTTAGACCAAGCGTGTAGACAGCAAGATTCAAATTGGATCCCGTCAATTGTTGGAAAGATATCAGCTTTTTTTGTGTAAACTTTTTTTTATCTGAATATTGTTGTTTAAATTGGAAATACCAAATATAAACTTGGATGAAAGCGGTATTTTTATCTTTGGCATTAATATGTTTTTTTTTCGGACATGGGCAGGTTGGCTTTGTCCTAAAAGGAAAAAAGAATGTTAAATTGCCCTTCCTTTTTGTGCATAATTTAGTCGTTATTCCGGTTCAGGTTAATGGATATCGGATGAATTTTCTATTGGATACAGGGGTCAAGGAAACGATGATATTTGGAGAGACCTTAAAATCAATTGACAGTGCCGTTTTCGTTAATAAATTTCAGGGTTTAGGTAGGAGCGAAGGATTAGATGGTTATCTGTCTATAAATAATCAGGTCACTATTGCTGATGTTTATGAGGATTTAGATCAGCCGATCTATATTCTACAAAATGCACATATTGATATTTCTACCCGAATCGGAATAGAGGTCAATGGGATTATGGGAAGCCGTTTTTTTGAAAACTATCCGGTGGAAATGGATTTTCAGAAACATCGAATTACCTTATACCATAAAGATAGTCAGCCGAAAGGATTGGCTAAAATGCAGTCTTTGCCTATTGATATTTTAAATAGTCGACCCTATGTATCGGTGGTTTTTAAACAGGGAAACGAAGCAATTGATGGCCGTGTGTTAATTGATATGGGAAATAGTGATGCTTTAATGCTTATTCCTTCAAAATTAAATAATTTTGACATTAAACCTCCCTTTATCGAGGATTACATAGGTCAGGGGTTTAATGGTGAGATCTATGGGAAAAGAAATCGGATAAGGTCCCTTGAGCTGGGGCCATTTACGATGAATTACCCGCTGGTGGCCTACCCTGAATTGAGCTCTTTGCAGCATGCAACGTTTGTGAGTGAACGGATAGGGTCTATTGGAAATGAACTGCTACGTCGCTTTAAGGTTGTTTTTCACTATCCAAATAAAATGGTATACCTTCATAAGAATAAAGACTTCGATCGGTTTTACTATTTAAATATGAGTGGTCTGGAAATTATTCATGACGGGATTAAATACGAAAAAGAAGAGATTCCTGTTGTTCTTCAGAAGGACGGCGGTACAGAAGTGAGAATGGGTAATAGCGTACAATATCGTTTTGTGCTCAGAAATATGTACAAGATTGCAACGGTACGTGCCGGCTCACCTGCGGCACTTGCAGGATTGATGCCTGACGATAAAGTGCTACGGATCAATGGTCGATCAGCATCATCTTTTTCCCTAGAATCTATTCATAATCTATTTAAGACAGAAGAGGGAAAGGAAATGAGATTTCGGATAACAAGAGGTGATCATACAATTGATTTCAAATTTGTTTTAAAAGATCCCTTACCATTCAACTCAAATTAAATGTTGTGAAAATTGGAAGTTTCAGCTTAACTTACCTATATTTGCACCCGATAATAATTTTTTAACAATTAAACACGAAGAGATATGTTGGTCGCCAAGATGATAACAGAGCAAGCTTTTAAGGCAAATGGATTTGCCAAAGGCAATCTTCGTGCTTTTAGTCGTATTTAGGATATTGTTTAAATTATGAAAACATCATGATGTCAATCTCGCAGAGATCGTTCGTCAGATCAATTTATAATTTTGAATAAACCAATTTAGACAGATGAAAAAGCCGAAGTTCATTCGGGCTTTTTATTTTCCGGATTTTCTGTTCAATTAACATAAACAAACCTTTAAACAGGCGTGTTGTCTGTGCGTGCATATACAGCAATATGGAGTCTTTGTTGAATGCTTAGCAAACAGGTTAGTAGCTGAATTGAACGGTTAATCCCAACAGAATATTCCCGAAATTTTTTAAATGCTATCAATTTTTGAGAGAACTTTGATAGCCAGTGTTTTATACTTTTTTATAAAAATGGGAAGTAAATTATCTGGGAAGGATCTACTAAAAATAGGTTTTCCACAAAATAATATCGTTAATACAGCTTTAGGATTAATTACGCGTCACAGGAAGAAAGAAAATAAAGAAACCATTCTTCTTGAATTAACGGAGGTCCTGAAGGATCCCAATAGGTTTATGGGGCACAATATATGGGGGAAAGTCTCTGAAGGTTTGGTTAAACCCGTTGAAGTACGCATGCGGGAGCTTAATGAGCATGCTGCTCCTTTTGCCATATTTGGTGAAAATGAAATTGATGAGCAGGCAAAAAAACAGCTTTACGATGCATTGAAACTGCCTATTGCGAAGCAGGGAGCACTGATGCCCGATGCGCATACGGGCTACGGCCTTCCGATTGGCGGAGTATTGGCAACAGAAAATGCGGTTATACCCTATGGTGTAGGTGTTGATATTGGATGCCGCATGAGCTTATCAATATTCGATTTACCTGGTAGTTATTTTAAGGGGCGGGAATTCCAGCTAAAAAATATACTAAAGGAAAATACCAAATTTGGTTTGTACGACACGCATCCCGTGAAGCACGATCATGCGATTTTTACCAAAACTGAATTCAGCGAAATTCCGCTGCTGAAATCCTTATTGAATAAAGCATACCGGCAGCTTGGGACTTCTGGTAGCGGAAATCATTTTGTCGAGCTTGGCGCGGTTGAGCTTTATACTACAAGAGCAGAGTGGGGGATCGTACCTGGGCACTACTTAGCTGTCTTGTCCCACAGTGGATCCCGGGGTCTTGGGGCGAATATCGCTAAACACTATACAGCTCTTGCGGCTCGTTTATGCCCTTTGCCCCGGCATGTTCAGCACTTGGCCTGGTTGGATTTAGCAACGCAGGAGGGACAGGAATATTGGATGGCCATGAACTTAGCCGGAGAGTATGCTCAAGCATGCCATGAAGATATTCATAGGCGCTTGGCCAAGGCACTCGGGGTGCAACCTGTGCTGACGATCGAAAATCATCATAACTTTGCCTGGAAAGAATCTGTGGATGGTCAAGAATGTATTGTACACCGAAAAGGAGCAACACCCGCAGCTAACGGCATATTGGGGATAATTCCGGGTTCGATGACAGCACCTGGATTTATTGTTGAAGGAAAGGGAAACATTTTGAGCTTACAATCTGCTTCACATGGGGCGGGACGGGTGATGTCGAGGTCGGCCTGTATAAATAGCTTGACCAAAAGCGACATGCTTAAAGATTTAGAGAATCACGGGGTTGAATTAATCGGTGGGGCATTGGATGAATCTCCGCGAGCTTATAAGGATATTCATCGGGTGATGAAATTACAGGAAGAACTTGTTCATGTCCTTGGTACATTCACTCCAAAAATTGTTCGCATGGATAAATAGTATGGTAGAGGAAATGTACTTGCATGTTACCTCAGGACGAGGTCCTAAGGAATGTAATTTGGCAGTGCGGCTTGTGGTTGACCGTATGTCATCGGGAGCCGACAAAAATGGTGTCATACTCACGGAGATGAAAGCAGAGCTCCTAGAAGGATTGCCATGTTCAATAATCGTGAGATTGACAGGATGTGACGTCGGCCTGTTTGTAGAGCGCTGGCGGGGAACCATCTGTTGGGTCTGTAAAAGTCCCTTTAGGCCATTACACAAACGCAAGAATTGGTTTGTCGAAGTTAAAAGCTGTTATCCACCGACGAAAGAGAAAGCATTGGATTTGAAGGATGTACATTTTCAGTCTATGCGCAGCAGTGGATCCGGGGGGCAGCATGTCAATAAAGTAAGCTCAGCAATAAGGGCGACACATCGCCCATCGGGCGTAAGTGTTCAGGTGATGGATACAAGGTCACAACTGCAGAATAAAGAGATTGCAATTGAGCGGTTGGCAGAACGCCTGGAGGAGTTAGCGCGCGCTAAGCTCCATGTAGCTAAAGAACAGCAATGGCGAAATCAGCTCGAGGTGAAAAGAGGTCTGGCAAAACGTGTTTTTCATGGACAGAAATTTATTGAACAATAACTCCATTTCTCTTGATTTTGTACCCTAAAAATTGAGAAGAATCCTACTTGGATGAATAAAAAAAGCCATGAACCTCCGTTCATGGCTTTTTTTATTCTGAAAGTGTTTTTTTTATGAATATCATGAACTTCATGTCTGTTGAGGGTTCAGCGGAGTCAGGAAAGTTTTAGATATAATGTTCTTTTAGGTTTAACCGTATTTTCTTCTGTAAAAGATCTAAAATATAGAAAATAATTTGTTTAATTAGCTCGGTAATTAGTATCTTTAAGATGGACAGTCCGATAAATGGATGTCCAAACTAAATAAACTTAAATGGCATTCATGACTTGCATCGTGACAGGTTATGGTGTGTTGAATTTCAAAATTCGATATGATGATTAAATCTCCCGGTTTCCTTTTTAAGGAGGCAATTAAGAACGAAAATCCGTTGCAAGTTGTTGGGGCTATTAACGCCAATCATGCCCTTTTGGCCCAGCAGGCTGGCTTTAAAGCAATTTATCTTTCTGGTGGTGGTGTTGCCGCCGGATCATTGGGAATCCCGGATCTCGGCATTACAACGCTGCAGGATGTTTTGATTGATGTTGAGCGCATTACAAATGTCTGTGATCTTCCACTACTGGTAGACATTGATACAGGCTTTGGCCCATCGGCATTTAATGTTGCACGTACCATAAAATCGTTAATTAAAGCAGGTGCGGCAGCAATACACATGGAAGATCAAGTCGGCGCGAAACGCTGTGGGCATCGCCCTGGAAAAGAGCTTGTGTCAAAATTCGAAATGGTTGACCGGCTGAAAGCTGCTGTGGATGCGCGGACCGACGATGATTTTGTCATCGGTGCACGTACTGATGCTCTTGCTTCTGAAGGCCTGGAACTTGCTCTGGAAAGGGCCGTTGCCTATAAGGAGGCAGGTGCAGATTTTATCTTCGCCGAAGCTGTGCATCATTTAGACCAATATATTCAATTTAGTGCTGCGACTGGACTACCTGTTCTGGCTAATATCACCGAGTTTGGGCAGACTCCTTTGTTTCACCTTGATGAGCTGCGTCAGGCGCATGTCTCCATCGTGTTATATCCCTTGTCTGCTTTTCGGGCGGCCAATAAAGCTGCAACAGATGTGTATCATCATATCCGGCAAGATGGTAGCCAGGCGAAAGTGATTGACCAGATGCAAACGAGAGAGGAGCTTTACAGAAGTATCGATTATTATGCCTATGAAAATCGATTGGATAAATTGTTTAACAAATAATTATAGACAGATGGAAGAGACAAAAGATACTAGTTTTAAACCTAAGAAAAGTGTTGCACTCTCGGGAGTACCCGCTGGGAATACCGCGCTGAGTACCGTGGGGAAAAGTGGCAATGATTTGCATTATAGAGGATATGATATTTTGGATCTGGCCTACCAGGCTAGTTTTGAGGAGGTGGCTTACTTGCTTGTTTATGGTAGTTTACCAACGCAGGCGCAGTTAACTGGCTATCAAAGCCAGCTGATTAGTCAGCGTGGGTTGCCGATTACCGTTCAGCAAGTACTGAAGCAGCTACCGTCTACCGCCCATGCGATGGATGTCTTGCGGACTTATGTCTCTTTTTTTGGAAGTGTATCACCCGAAAAAGAAAGTCATCCCATTGCTGGTGCACGGGATATCGCCACCCGTCTGATGGCTTCCATGGCTTCAGCTTTGCTATACTGGTATCATTTTAGTCAGCATGGACGCGAGATTCAGGTGGAGACCGCTGATTCCACTTTAGGAGGGCATTTCTTGCACCTGCTTCACGGTAAATCCCCTTCGGCATCTTGGGTAAGGGCCATGCAGATTTCGCTTAATTTATATGCTGAACATGAGTTTAATGCTTCGACCTTTAGTGCGCGGGTCATCGCTGGAACAGGATCTGATCTGTATTCCTGTATAGCAGGTGCTATTGGTGCACTTCGTGGTCCCAAACACGGCGGTGCCAATGAAGTGGCATTTGAAATCCAGAGCCGTTATGCAAATGCCGATGAAGCAGAAGCCGATATCCGTAAACGCTTGGCAAATAAAGAGGTTATTATTGGTTTTGGCCATCCGGTATATACAATTTCGGATCCAAGAAATCAAGTAATTAAACAGGTAGCCAAGGAGTTGTCCGAAGAAGCAGGAGACATGACACTGTATCTGATTGCAGAAAGATTGGAAAAGGTGATGTGGGAAGAAAAGAAAATGTTTCCCAATTTGGATTGGTATTCTGCCGTATCCTACCATCTGATGGGAATTCCAACAGAAATGTTTACGCCGTTATTTGTTCTAGCACGTATTACCGGTTGGTCGGCACATGTTTTTGAACAACGGCAAGATGGAAAAATTATCCGACCAAGTGCAAATTATATCGGGCCCGATGATAGACCTTTCGTCCCTATTTCCGAACGATAAATTGGGGTTGAGGAATAAACAGTAGCTTTTGTCGGGGATAATCTGACCGTAACAAAACATAAAAAAACAATTTAAAGAATCTCGAACGATAGTCTTATACGAAATAAAATAATGAGTTCAGCAATATCAAATGAAAGACCACAGCCAGATCAGGTTTTAGTGGACATTGTGGACTACGTCCTAAATTATACAATTAAAGAAAAAGTAGTATGGAATACGGCATTTTACTGTTTTCTTGATACCATAGGTTGTGGGTTGGAGGCTTTAACCTATCCTGCCTGTACGAAATTGCTGGGACCGATTGTACCCGGGACTATTGTACCAAATGGTGCTAGGGTGCCAGGCACTAATTTCCAACTCGATCCAGTGCAGGCAGCATTTAACATCGGTACAATTGTTCGATGGTTGGATTTTAATGATACTTGGCTTGCTGCAGAATGGGGGCATCCATCTGATAATCTCGGCGGAATTTTAGCTGTAGCGGACTGGTTGAGTAGGACTCACATCGCAAATGGTCAGAAACCTTTGAAGGCTAAGCAGCTGCTGGAAGCCATGGTCATGGCGCATGAGATACAAGGTGTTTTGGCTCTTGAAAATTCGTTCAATAAAGTAGGCTTAGATCATGTTATTTTAGTGAAAGTAGCTTCAACAGCGGTTGTGGGTCGAATGATAGGGCTGACAAAAGAGGAACTTCTTAATGCGGTATCTTTGGCTTTTGTGGACGGCCAGGCATTACGTACTTACCGGCACGCTCCCAATACAGGCAGCCGAAAATCCTGGGCCGCAGGTGATGCTACTTCACGTGCCGTTCGTCTGGCCTTGATTGCAAAGACCGGAGAAATGGGGTACCCGTCTGTTCTGACCGCTCCAATATGGGGATTTTACGATGTGTCTTTTAAGGGCAATGCATTTAAGTTTCAACGTGCCTACGGATCATATGTGATGGAAAATATACTCTTTAAAATTTCCTTCCCTGCCGAGTTCCATGCACAGACGGCTGCCGAAGCTGCAATGCAACTTCACCAGCAATTGAAGGAATTCGGGAAAAGTAGTGCGGATATCGCGCGCGTGACAATTCGTACACATGAAGCCGCTATCCGGATCATCGATAAAAAGGGGCCTTTGCATAATCCTGCAGACCGCGATCACTGCATTCAGTATATGGTTGCCGTCCCTTTAATCTTTGGCCGTTTGACAGCTGAAGATTATGAAAATCATATTGCTTCAGATCCGAGAATAGATGAGCTTCGCGATAAAATTTTCTGTATTGAAGACCCTCGATTCACTTCGGACTACCACGACCCACAGAAGCGGGCTATTTCAAATGCTTTGACAATTGAGTTGAATGATGGTACGTTATTGCCTGAATTGGTTGTCGAATACCCGATAGGTCATCCAAGACGCAGGGCCGAAGGAATCCCTAAGTTAATCGAAAAATATAAAACCAACCTTGCGCGGGTATTTTCTGAAAAGAAACAGCGGCAGATACTCGAAGCAACATTGGACTATGATACTTTTGTTGATCAGGATGTTTCTTATCTTATGGATTTGTTTGCACAATAAAAATATTAAAATAGGGGGAGCAAATTGCTCCCCCTATTTTAATCATATTGCCCTAATGCTGCTAAATTATTCAATTCAGATAACTTTTTTCTACTATTTGGCCGTTTCATCTTTTTGCTGAATGGTCCGTTTTTTATCAGCAGGAAAAGACTTGACTCGGTTTTCGTAACTGTTGGTCCTTTCGAAATCATAGAGGTTTTTAAGTCTACGGGTGATATTCCAGTGTTAATCGTGTTCATACTATATCGCTGCAGTATTTGATAAAACGAATAAGTGGATCATCTAATGCCAGTTTGAAAGGAAACCAGTATAAAATTTGAAATTCCTATTCGCTAATTCCTTTAATGATTCCGGTACATTCCATTGTTCACCGTAAGTATGAAATGCTTCACATTCCGCTACAAAAATCGGGAGGGTTGTGAGGTCGATATGACCAAATACCCCACCTGTATAAGAAGCATAACCTACTCCCAGGATGGAACCGATATCTCCGTCAATAGGTCGGTCAATTATCCCCCCTTCTAGACAACGATAGCTATCTAATGCCATGACATGAAGGAGTCTTTTCCGAATAATTGAAGGTGTTAAAGTGTTTTCTGATAACGGTATCATCGGATTTTTCCAAATTGTTTTCTGTTTGCTTTCTATGTGGTAATCGTAAAATCCAACGCCTGATTTTTTACCTTTTCTTCCCTGATCAACCATTTTTTTGAGGTAGCTATATGCCTGTTGCTGGCTGGCGTGGAGTGCGGGAAATTGATCGTAAACATGAAGCATCAATTCCAGAGATATTTCGTCCAATACTGCCAAAGGGCCCACTGCAAATCCAGCTGCGACGGCTTCCTCTTCGATCAGTAAAGGAGAAATTCCTTCCAGTACCATTGTGATGCCCTCCAGTAAATAATTGAAGAAAATACGCGACGTAAAAAATCCTGGGCCATCATGGACTATTATTGGAATTTTATTAAGCTTTAATGCTGTTGTAAGTGCCTTTTGTAAGGTTATTTCATCAGTTTCTTTTCCGCAGATAATCTCCACCAGTGGCATGCGGTCTACGGGAGAAAAGAAATGCATACCGATAAAACTTTTGGAATTATGAGCTGCTTTTGCAAGCTCAGTAATGGGTAAAGAGGTTGTATTTGAGGCGAAAAAGCCGTTATCTGCCAGGTAGGGTAGGCTTTCCTGAGTTACGGCTGCTTTTAAAAAAAAATCTTCAAATACAGCTTCTATAATGCAGTCGGATCCATTCAGGTCGCCGACTTTTTCCGTAGGTTTTATGCGGGAAAGCAATTGTTCCTGTTGAGATTGGTTCAGGATTCCCATAGCCAGCAATTTTTCGCAAAGCTGGGTCGAATAAGCTTTACCCCGTTCGGCCTGAATGATTGTAACATCTTTTAAAACAACCTCGATTCCTGCTCTGGCAGCTTCATAGGCAATACCGGATCCCATCATTCCTGCACCCAAAATTCCTATTTTGTTTAGCGTATAGTTATTCAGCAGCCCGATTCGGCTCGGTGATTGCGCGTCTTGAACGCCATAGTAAAGGGTTCGGATCATATGGAGCGGTTCGGGCCGATTGAGCACTTCAAGGTATAAAGTGACCTCTTGATCCATCGCTTGAATTGGGGTAGATGAAGCTCTTTTCTTTAGCAATTCGATGACTGCATTCGTTCCTGGGTATAAGCCACGTGCCTTTCTTTGGACATTGAGAATGGCTTCAGGGCTTAACTGATCTTGTTGTTTGGTTTCTTTATCTGGAATCAGAAGGGGATTCTTAAGAATCCATTTTTTTGCCAGTAATATGCCCTCGTCTTGTTGCTGCGTAACTTCATCGATTAATCCCTGTTTGTAGGCTTCTTCACTATTCATGAACTTGCCTTGTGTCAGAAGATTTAAGGTAGCAGAATTCCCGATCAATGAAGGTAAATAAACGGTACTTCCAAAACCAGTAAACAGACCGTATTTGCTTTCTGGGAAGCCAAATTTGAGCTTTTGCGAGGCAATACGGTATCCAGCCCATAACATAGTTGCCAGCGGAATATCTGTACAGTTTTCTGTAAAGATCGAGACGATAGGCTTGTTTAACTCTTTCCAGGCCAAGGTTTTCAGTATAAGTGACTTTAATGTTGATGCAGTTGAATCAATAGAGGAAAATTGATTGAATAATTGGGCATATTCGATTTTTCCGACTGGAATCGGACAATAGTATATTACACCGGCTGTATCTTCCTGTTGGAGCGTAAAGGTAACTAAATCAACAAATTGTAGGAGGTAATCTACCATATGCAGTTGTTCGGGAAGTACCTTTGATAGGGGACTTATCGTCGTAATCTGTTGGTTATCCCGCTCGATGTGGAAAAGGGATTGTTTAAAAAAACGGTTATTTTCATCCATGATGCCAGAAAATTGATAGGAATATTTTAATTAGATTTACCGGATTGATAAGTGATATTATCTATCGTCATTTTTGCGATAATTTCGAGCATGATTTCTGACGTTCCGCCGATAATTGTGCCGACACGTACATCCCGATACAGCCGTGCTATTTTATAGTCTTCGGTAAATCCATAACCACCAAATAGCTGGAGACACTGATTGACCACTTGTACTGCGAGTTCGCTCGCTTGTAATTTAGCAATAGAACATTCCTGTACCGCATACTCATGCTGGTTTTGAAGGTCACAGCAATGATAAACAAAGGCTTTAGTGGTGGCGATATCTGCAGCCATTTGTGCAATCCGGTGTCTGATGGTTTGGAATTCCTGGATTTTTTTTCCAAAAGCTTCCCGCTGTGCGATATACTCGAGTGTATATTGAAGGGCAGAATCTGCTGTTGCAATACTATGAATGGCGGCAGTAAGCCGCTCCAGTTGGAGACCGTCCATTAAATAACGAAATCCTTCACCTTCTTTCCCGACAAGGTGGGAAATGGGAACCCGGACGTTGTTAAATCCCAATTCAGCAGTATCCGATGCATGCCAGCCTAATTTATTAATCTTATTTGTAGAAACTCCCGGCGTATTTTTCTCGATAATTAGTAGACTAATGCCCTTTGCACCTTGATTGGGGTCGGTTTTGACCGCCGTGATGAAGAAATCCCCGTAGTAACCATTGGTAATAAAAGTTTTGGAGCCGTTGACAATATAAAAGTCGCCATCTCGAACTGCGGTCGTTTTGATGTGTTTTACATCGGAACCTGCACCGGGTTCAGTAATTGCAACTGCACTGATCATATCGCCAGCGATGACCGGTTTAAGATAACGTGTTTTTAGCTCATCTGAACCATATTTCAATAAATAAGGGGCCGACATGTATTGGATAACAAGTGCAGAGATGGTAAATCCTCCTGAGAAGCAATAGGACAATTCTTCACAGAGCACTAGCGAGTAATAAAAATCGAGGTCAACTCCGCCATATATTTCTGGATAATTGAGCCCCATGAGTCCCATGTCACCCATCTTCTTCCAGATACTTCGATCTATTTCTCCCCGTTTTTCCCAGTCATCGACATAGGGAATGATTTCTTTTCGAATAAATGCGCGAAGTGTCTCGCGAAAGATTTGATGTTCAGCTGTAAACCGGATTGTCTGCATAATCGTTTATCTTGCTACTGGTTATTTTATCTGCGTGGGTTTATGAATGCCCATGCGCTCGGATTTTATGTAAACGAATTTAATGAAAAGCCTTCGCTTTTTACGAATTTTTATTCTTTATTTTCTGTTAAATTGTTTAGGTAGGGAAGTTTTTTAGTTGATTTTTGTCCATTTATTTTGTTTTGACGCAAAAAAATTAAACCGGGTCGTTGTGTTGTCTCTGTTATATTTTTTATCTTTAGGCATAATTATAAACTTTTTATACCATGTCAAAAAGAGTATTTATTGTTGCGGCGAAACGTACGCCAATTGGAAGTTTTGGCGGCGCATTGTCGTCTATCTCGGCTCCAGATCTCGCTGCTCATGCTGTCCGCGCTGTAATGGCTGAAACAGCTGTCTCTACTGATTCAATCGATGAAATTATTATTGGTGCCGTTTTGCAAGCTGATCTTGGGCAGGCCCCAGCCCGACAGGTCGCACGATTGGCTGGTTTATCAGATCATACTTCTGCAACAACCCTTAATAAGGTATGTGCAAGCGGAATGAAAGCAATAGCGGTGGCTACGCAGTCCATTTTATTGGGAGATGCCGACATCGTGATTGCAGGTGGGATGGAGAGCATGAGTCGAGTGCCATTTTATACGAATACCATGCGTTGGGGCGCTAAATTTGGAGCTCAAAGTCTCAGTGACGGCTTACAACGTGATGGTCTTAGTGATGCCTATTCGAATGAAGCAATGGGTGTCTTTGCAGAATTATGCGCTGAAAAATATGCTATCAGCCGCGAAGACCAAGATAATTATGCAATCAGTTCGTATAAACGCAGCCTCGATGCTTGGCAAAAAAATAAATTTTTAAAAGAGGTTCAGCCTATAGCAATACAAACGCGTAAAGGGGAAGTGACCGTTTCACGGGATGAGGAGTTTTCTCAAGTCAATTTTGATAAGATACCCGAACTTAAACCAGCCTTCAAAAAGGATGGAACGGTCACTGCAGCCAACGCATCCACAATCAGTGACGGAGCTGCGGCAGTACTTCTGATGTCTGCTGAAAAAGTGAGTGAGCTTGGCCTTACTCCATTAGCCGAAATTGTGGCTTACGCCGATGCCGAACAGGCACCAGAATGGTTTACAACCACACCAAGTGTTGCCACAGAAAAGGTATTAAAGAAAGCTGGGCTGACGATTTCAGATATTGACTATTTTGAATTTAATGAAGCTTTTTCTGTTGTAGCTTTGGCAAATGCACAAATTTTAGGCTTGCCCTTGGATAAAGTAAACATTTATGGTGGCGCAGTTTCCTTAGGCCATCCATTAGGTTGCTCAGGAGCGAGAATTATCGTAACATTAAGCAGTATCTTAAGGCAGGAGGGGGGATCCATTGGGTTGGCAGCAATATGCAATGGTGGCGGTGGCGCCTCGGCGATGATTATAAAAAAGATTTAAGTTCTTCGTCCAGATAATGCTCCTGGAGTTTTATCTGGACGGAGTTTACGTCGAACTAATCGCACTATTCTTCATAAAGCCGACTGGCTTCAACGCCATGTAGTGCAAGTTCTGATTCGATTTCCGTTGGATTTAATCGAATGCCTTCGATGGTTAATAGATTATAAATAGAATCCAGGTCGATTTTCCATTCGTGGATGCCATTCAATTTTTCAACAGCCTGTTTGATTTTGTCTACAAGACTGGGATGTTGTGCATTAGTTTCGAAAATGAGCTTTTCCATAGTGTTTCATATTAAGCCTGATAGAAAACCAGGCGGGTTTAACCAAAATAGCGCAGACAATCATTTGATCGGCTAATTACAATAGTCTCAATATAAGGATAATATCCTGAAATTAATGTTTTAAAGTAACTAAATTGTAATGAAACTGTTAATTTTTGTAATAAATACATAGAAATTTTATACTTGTATTTTGCCATTTAAAAAGCATTGAATTCTGTTTCATTGTAAACTAATATTTATTTTTTACGACAAATGCTTTCCAGTGCCGTGTTTTCATTTGTAATGAAATTTTAAGTAAGTTTGGGATGAACATGACGACTGAGATCTTTTATATAATCATTCTAATATTGCTGACAATCGTTGTTGTACTTTCTGGATTGTATATCGTTTTAAAACAAAAATACAAGAAGCTTGCAGGAGAAAACAAACGACAAAAAGAGCTTTTTAATCGCATGGATAACGGAAAGATGGAGCATTTCCATCGTGCTCAGTTAAATCCCCATTTATTGAAAAATTCGCTGAATGGTATTCTTTCCCATGCCTACCAAACCTATTATACGATGGACAAGCTGGCGATGGTATTGGACTACGTACTTTATGAAAGTGAGGATGAACTTGTCTCACCTAAGGCCGAGATTGAATTTGCACGTAATCTTATTGAAATTAATAAAGTGAAGCTTAGCCCATTATTTGATATACGTGTTAAATTCGATGTGGACGAGCTGGATGATGCTGTGTTTGATACACCGACTTTGGTTCCTTTAATGACAGTTGATTTGATCGAAAACGCCTTCAAACATGCCGACTTCCATAGCGCAGATTCCTTTATCTCCATTAATATTACATTTAGGGACGGAGTATTGGATCTTGTCGTCAGTAATCGAATATCAAAACGCTCTCCTTTGCAAAAACGGAAAAGTGGAATAGGGAGCAAGACGTTAGAGGAGCGTCTCATGGTATATTATCCGGGCAAGCATCGATTACATCGATTTGTAGAGAATGATGTTTACAGTGCTCACCTTCAAATCAGATTATATGCGGATTGAGAGAAATTTAAAGTGTATACTGTTGGATGACGAAATGCCAAGTTTGCGTTTTTTGAAAATGCTCTGTGAGCAAATTCCCGGACTGGAGGTTATCAAGGCTTTTAACGAGCCCGTTGCTTTGCTGCAGGAGTATAAGGAGCTAAGTTTCGATTTTTGTATTTTGGATATTGAAATGCCTGAGTTTAATGGATTTGATGTAGCCAAGGTGTTAAAAGAATACCCGATTGTATTTTCTACAGCCTATAAGCAATATGCAAGTGATGCTTTTGATATCAATGCCGTTGATTATATGCGCAAGCCGATCTCATTACAGCGACTTCAGCAAGCAATTATGAAGGTAGAGCAAGTCCTCAACAGCCAGCCCGAAACGATTTCTTTTGCACAGTTTAATACCAATAAAGGAAAGGCAATACTTTATTTTGAACAGATCAATTACATTCAGATTGCTGAAGTGGACAGTCGCGATAAAACGGTATATCTGTCGGATAGCTCCCTCGTATTACTAAAAAATATAAGTTTTGACAAGTTGCTCGCAATCTTACCTGCTCCTGATTTTATCCGCATCAATAAAAAAGAGATCATTGCAACCAAGATTGTTAAATTTTTCTCTGCGGATGAGGTAACCAGCAATTTATTGGATGAGCAGAATCGGCCTCTACTTTTTAATTTGGGTGAGTCGTACAAAAAGGTGTTCCACGATACGTTCAGTAGTTGATTACAAAATTCTTTAGTTTCATTACATTTTTTCCTAGTCTGCCGTTCCTGGCAGCTTTAAAACTGCGATAGAATTATATTTTTGCTGTGACCATATGTCGGAGCACCCGTTGCTTGGTCGATTGGTGGAGATTAATATGCTATTGTCACTACATTTATTTTAATTGCTATTAAAGATGAGAAAATACAGAAATACAATCTTCTATGTCGTTCTGATAGGTACATTACTTGCAGTCATGTATTGGGTAATCCATTTAGGGACACAGTTACAGGCTCCGGAATTAACCGGTGGCGAAAAGACAAGTAAAGGTGCGTGGCAAGATTTTACATCAACTTTATTGCACAGTTTCAAGCATCCCCTGGCTATTCTATTGGCCCAGATTGTAACTATTATTATTGCTGCCCGTATCATGGGCTGGATTTGTATAAAGATTAAGCAGCCTGTTGTGATTGGAGAAATGCTGGCGGGAATTATACTGGGGCCATCTTTACTAGGACTCTATTTTCCGGAATTTTCACATACGCTTTTTCCGATTGAATCACTGAGCAATTTACAGTTTCTGAGCCAGATCGGGCTGATCTTGTTTATGTTTATAATTGGAATGGAACTCGATTTGAATGTACTTCGGAATAAAGCGCACGACGCAGTTGTGATTTCTCACGCAAGTATCGTGATTCCGTTTACTTTAGGGATCACCTTAGCTTATTTTTTATATTTATTCCATCCACCGGCCAATGTTGAGTTTTTATCTTATAGCTTGTTTATCGGCATTTCAATGAGTATAACGGCATTTCCGGTTCTTGCCCGAATTATACAAGAGAGAGGATTGCAAAAGAGTAAGCTAGGAGCGATGGCGATTACCTGTGCAGCTGCAGACGATATTACGGCCTGGTGTATACTGGCTGTAGTGATTGCGATTGTAAAAGCTGGTGACTTTGCCAGTGCATTATATACTATTGCAATGGCTGTTGCCTACGTGCTCATCATGATTAAGATTGTGCGTCCATTTTTGATGCGGGTAGGAGAGGTTAAAGGGAGTAAGGAGGCTTTAAGTAAACCTGTTGTTGCTATTTTCTTTATCGTGTTACTGTTTTCGGCATATGCGACAGAGGTTATCGGTATTCATGCCTTGTTTGGTGCGTTTATGGCTGGAGCAATTATGCCGGAGGGAAGCCGCTTTCGGACAGCGTTTATCGAAAAAATAGAGGATGTTTCCACATTGCTGCTATTGCCTTTATTCTTTGTCTATACTGGTTTCCGTACCCAAATCGGATTACTCAATGACCCCCAGCTATGGATGATTACGGTTGTCATTATTTTAGTCGCCGTTATCGGTAAATTTGCAGGCAGCACTTTAGCCGCCCGTTTTGTTGGTCAAAGC
This sequence comes from Sphingobacterium sp., assembly GCA_022712315.1. GTDB lineage: Bacteria > Bacteroidota > Bacteroidia > Sphingobacteriales > Sphingobacteriaceae > Sphingobacterium. The sequence continues at coordinate 64,427 of JALAGS010000139.1, forward strand.
TGGAAAGATAGCCTGAGTATAGGCGCATTGATGAATACACGGGGACTGATGGAGCTTATTGTTCTGAATATAGGTTATGACCTCGGTGTTTTAAGTGCTGAATTGTTTTCGATGATGGTGGTTATGGCATTAATTACTACGTTTATGACAGGACCTTCCCTCGATTTAATTAATTTTCTATACCGGCCCAAGAAAAATTCATTGCAGGAGGATCTTCAAAACAAAGCAAAGTTTAAAATTCTGCTGTCATTTGCGAAAAGTAATACAGGTATTTCATTGCTGTATTTAGCAAACGCTTTAACATTGAAATCAAAAAAAAATGCAGAGATTACCGCGTTGCATATCGAACCTTCCAATGAACTACATCATTATGAAGTGGAAACACAGGAGTTAGACAGTTTTCGTGAGATCAAACAAGTCGCTCAGGAATTAGAACAGCCTATACAGACAGTCTTTAAAATTTCGGGCGATATTGACAGTGAAATTGTTCAGACTTCCAATGAAAGAGAACAGGATCTGTTGCTATTAGGAGTTAGCGAATCCATTTATGAAGGTAGTTTACTGGGGCGATTTTTAGATTTTACTTCGCGGATCGTAAATCCTGAAAAGCTGTTTCATACAGTGACAAATGCGGAGTCTCCATTCACTACTTTCGATCGAAATCAACAGATTAATGCCAAAGTCAATGCTATGGTAGGCATCTTGATCGATAAGAACTTTGTAAAGGCAAGACGCGTGATTGTTCCTATTGTATTAAAAAACGACGAATTTTTATGTGAAATGATACAGCGTCTAATTCAACATTCGGATGCGCAGATTATCGTTTGGGATCTTAACCAGGTACTAAGACAGAAGGAGAGTTTTAAAGAAAAATTGAGGCAATTGGAGCAACTTGTTCCCAATCATCTGACGATAACCGAAAAAGAGTTAGACCACGAGACCTGGCAGGAGCAGGATCTGATGTTGATAAGCTTGCCTAGTTGGAACAAAATCGTCAATAAGAAAGTGCACTGGCTTCAATCAACCCCCTCAACGCTGCTTATGGCAGACAGGAAACCGTAAAAGAAAACTAAAAGCCCCTAGATTCATGATCTAGGGGCTTTTAGTTAAGGCTCTTTAAGGACCTATTTGTTCGCTTTTTCTATCTTGATTTTTAATCCGATCAGTTTTTCAATATCAGCTAAATAAGGTCTTTCTTCAACATCGCAAAAAGAAATTGCTTTCCCCGCTTGCCCAGCCCGGCCTGTTCTACCTATACGATGAACATAGGTTTCTGGAACATTTGGGAGGTCATAATTGATGACCAGCGGGAGCTGTTCGATATCAATTCCCCTTGCCGCAATATCGGTAGCAATTAAAATTTTAATATGACTTTCTTTAAATTCACCTAATGCCTTTTGTCTTGCATTCTGAGATTTGTTACCATGAATGGCCGCAGCTCTCAGGCCATTTTTCGCAAGCATCTTAACGATTTTATCCGCCCCGTGTTTTGTCCGGGAGAAAACTATAGTGCGTTCATGCTTCAGCTTTTTTAATATGCCTGTCAATAATTTGATTTTCTCCTTTTTTTCAACAAAAAATACAGATTGATTTACTTTTTCGGCAGTTGAGCTGACAGGGGTTACATCAACCTCAATGGGTTTATGCAGTATGCCATGTGCAAATTTACGTATGTTTGGTGGCATAGTGGCTGAGAAAAACAGCGTTTGTCTTTTTGAAGGAACTTTGGCAAGGATTTTTTTTATATCATGAATAAAACCCATGTCAAGCATGTTGTCCGCTTCGTCCAGAATCAGAATTTCAATTTTATCCAGCGAAACTATCTTTTGATTCATTAAATCCAGCAACCGTCCGGGGGTAGCCACCAGAATGTCAACCCCTCTTTTGATTTCCTTGACCTGCTTCTCTTGGCTTACACCTCCGAAAATAGTACAATAGTTTAATTTTAGATATTTTCGGTATAAGTTTATATTATCTCCAATTTGAATCGCCAGTTCGCGTGTAGGGGTAAGAATCAAAGCTCTAATCGGAACGACTTTACCTGCTGTCTTGCTTTCTTCAAGACGCTGCAGAAGCGGTAGTGCAAAAGCCGCTGTTTTGCCTGTACCCGTTTGTGCACAACCGATAAGATCGTCGCCTTTCAGTACAATTGGAATGGCTTTCTGTTGAATTGCTGTAGGATGTGTATAGCCTGTTTCTGTTATTGCTTTTAAAAGCGGATCAATTAAACTGAGTTGTTTAAATTCCATAAGTAGTATGTTCGAATTTGTCTTAAATAAAACCTTTGACAACCATTTCTATGCTTTTGACTTGAATAGCAAGAACCATTCAACAAAAAATAAAAAGATTGTTTAAAATAGTAAAGGAAGAATAGGAAAAAGAAATGGGATAAGTCATTAAGAATTACCCCATTAACAAGAAAGTGTATTTTTTGGATT
>JALAGS010000140.1 GCA_022712315.1 Sphingobacterium sp.
ATTGTCATCTATGCTGTGTGGCCAAATATTATTTGGCTGCGCGATTGGTTTTTGTCTAATGTTCTTATTTTCAATTTGTTAAATTGTATCTTCCATGCTTTTACTCTAATAGGCGCTTTCTTCGTCCAATAGATAACATTCTTCGGGTGTTAGCTTGATTTCGACAGCTCTGCTGAGTTCTTCGAGCTGCTGGATACTGGTTGCACTTACAATAGGGGCTGTAACTGAAGGTCTATGTAAAATCCAAGCTAGGGCGATGGCTGACATGCTTGCTTGTTGGCCATGTGCTATCTCAGCTAATACATCTAAAATACGGAGACCACGAGCATTAAATCTGTCTTTTAATGCATCGTAACGTTTAGCCTCTTTTATATCATCCAAAGAGCGGTATTTACCCGAGAGGAAGCCACTGGCAAGTGAATAATAGCTGACGACACCCAGGTGATTATCAATGGCCAATTGTTCATACTGTTCTTCATATTTCATTCGGTCGTAAAGGTTGTATTCCGGCTGGATAGCGATATAAGAGGGTAAATTATGCTCTTCGGCAATACGGAGAGATGCCGAAATACGTTCCGGACTGAGATTTGATGCGCCGATCCATTTTATTTTCCCAGTCTGGACCAGGTGATGGTAAGCCTCTAGTGTTTCATCGATTCCTGTTGTCAGATCATCGTGATGAGATTGATAAAGATCGATTGTGTCTACATTCAGGCGCAAGAGCGAATCTTCCACAGATTTAATAATATACTCTTTTTTCAGATTAGGTTTACTATTATCTATTCGGCGCCCACCGACTTTTGTGGCAATCTGAATTTTATCACGAATATCTCTTTTGTTGATCCATTTGCCAATGATTGTTTCTGATTCAGATCCGCTGTGTCCCGGTACCCAATGCGAGTAATTATTAGATGTATCAATCAGGCTGAATCCCATATCGACAAAGGCATCCAACAGAGCGAAGGATTGCTTTTCATCTACGGTCCAACCAAATACATTTCCACCAAAGACAAGCGGTTTGAATTCAATTTCACTGTTTCCGAGTTTTACTTTTTCCATGATCATTTGATTGATTCCTAATTAAAATTAAGTAAAAAAGCCCATTTTCAATCTATTTATAGCGAAGTGAAAAGTTTTTTTTAAATTTTCTTATTCATTTTCAGTTAGTTTTAAAAATGCTCGTTGAGGTGATTTGGAATAACAAAAACTTTGCTTACTTTTGCATCATCCCAAACGGATATGCCCGGATGGCGGAATTGGTAGACGCGCTGGTCTCAAACACCAGTGGGAAACCGTGCCGGTTCGACTCCGGCTCCGGGTACAGAAAAGCTTGAAACAGAATTGTTTCAAGCTTTTTTTATAGGAATTTAGTTACATGACAATTTAATTCAAATTTCGATATTCATTGGGTGTAACTCCGGTCTTTTGCTTGAAAAGACGAGTAAAATACTGTTGATATTTGAACCCCAATTCAGTGGCAATTTCATTGATGCTTTTAGAACTGTCAAAGATTTTTGTTTTCGCCTCATCAATAAGTTTGGACTGAATATGGTCTAATGCAGTTATACCGCTTTCTTTTTTGATCAAAAATCTCCGAAATAATTCGCGGAAAGATGCAACTGTTCCGCACACCAAACTACGGAGGGTAGCCCCAGTACGTGGTTTATGGACTAAGATGAAAGAAATAGCTGGATCGACGTAAAACTATGGGTCGGGGACATCAGTTGAAAAAATAATGATTCGTATCTTTGCGACCTAAAAAGGGTAACGTAAATCATTGGTATTTTCGTAGAAACTACTGAAATTTTTGCGTATTCCGACTTTCGAGAAGTCGTTAATACTGAATATCGTATACCTCCATAGATGAATAATTCAAATTCATGTTCCTTCTTTATTATTTAGCGCGGTTTAAGAATCGGTTTAAATATAGTCTTATTATTTTAGGAACTTTAATCAATGTTCTATTTGCTGTCAACTACTTTTATGCAGATGGTATTTCGGGGGCTTCGCTTCTTTCTTTTACCTTGTTTATTTTTTTAATGTTTGCAGTTTCTCCAAGAAAACAGTATCCCTATTGGTTTGCTCTTGTATTGCTGACTGTTACCAGTGTAATGGTCATCGAGTATTTGAGGCCCGAAACGGTACAGCATGTCTATCGGAGCGTACAGGACCAAATTGTAGATGCTGGTTCGACCGTATTTATTAATATCGTTGTGATTTTATTAGTACTGGTCTATCTGAAAAGTGAATATTATAGAGAGGTGTTAAAGGCTAAAAAGGAGAAGAGAAATTAAAGGGGCTAAATGATCAAAAAGTTAAATTGTTCTCTGTGCTTTCACATGATCTTCAGTCACCGATTCATTCGTTGAGCTGTTATCTTGAACTTATTAAGTCAGATAATTTAAACCTGAGGGAGCGTGAGTATATAGAAGATCTTCTATCTTCAACTGTTCGGAATGCAGAGCAGATACTCGATAATATATTAGTTTGGTCAAGGAATTACTTTTTTGAAGGAAAAGTCAATCTCGAATGCCACAATGTTAGCATTAAATTATCTGAAACTTTTATACTTTATAAGGAGGAAGCGTCGAAAAAAGACATCAATTATTATGCCGACATACCCCCCAGTTTTAAAGCGATGGTGAATATTGAAATGCTAAAAGTTGTTGTCAGTAATTTGATTATGAATGCAATTAAGTTTACGGAGGAATGTGGCTCTGTATCTGTTACGATCAAGGATGCACCAGAATTTATATTGATTCAAGTAAAAGATAGTGGGCAAGGCATAGAGAAAAGAAAGCGGGATCGATTATTTACATTGGATATTTCACCTTCATATGGGACAGCGAATGAAAAAGGAGTAGGGTTTGGACTTTATCTCTGTAGGCGGTTGGTGATGGATATGGAGGGAACCATATGGTTTGAGAGTAACGAAGGGAGGGGAAGTTCCTTTTTTGTACAGTTTAAGAAACCGAATTGCCCGGATGGACAGAAAATTGAAAGTCGAAATAGCTATGAACCGTTGAATGTCTAATTTAGCTAAAATAAGTCCCGCAGGATTCACTAATCATTTATCCCAAGATGGCCAGTGGAGTGGGCTTTACTTCGTACCTGTTTCGTACCTTATTCGGATTATCAATAGATCTGGGACAGATACTGTACAGATATTGACCAATCTCCGAACAGGAATTATCTGGTCAGCATCTGTTCAATACTGGTTGCATTACTGTTCATCTCCGAAGATAGTCCGAACACAATACGAAGACAACCCCAAAACAGCATAACGCAGCAGATACAAAAAATCATCAAGCAATCGGTATAAGTTGTAGTGATCTTTGAGTAAGTAATAGGTTGCATAAAAAGATTCACCCCTTTTGGACTGCCTCAGTGGGTATTTTTAAACATATTCCTTTTTATTGCTCCACCAAAGTGCATCGCTCTGAATATATCAAATAATGTTTGGATCTGTGCGTCAAAATGAAATTTAGTAAATTTGATGACAAAGGATTGAGCATGCAAAAATTGATTAAAATACCCATTAACAATACCAATTCCCAGGATATCCTTCTGCTCGATGGAAGTTCCGTTATTGAACAATGCATTTTGCATAACGATGAAAAAGGGACTATGCATCTGGATGAGCATGTTTTGCTTCTGGTGTTAGAAGGCAGAACTGCCTTGTCATACGGAAAACAAAATTACCTGGTTGAAAAACATGAACTTACACTGTTGAAAAAGGGGACTGTTATTCAGTACGAGAAGCTGGGAAATCCAAATAATGGAAATATTTATCATGAGCTAATTGTTGTCTTAAAAGATACTATGATAAAATCATTTTTAGCCACGACAGAAAAGATTATATCTAAGGAAGCAAATGGAGCACTACGTAAAGGGGTACATTCCATGACTGCATGTCTCGTAACCTTTACGGCATCTCTTCGTCCTTTCTTTAATGACAATCCTCAGGTATATTCGGGGCAGCTTCGGTTGAAAATGACGGAAATGCTGTATCAGTTGGGTATAGGAAATTCGAGTTTATTTCAGGAACTAACGCTGCTTCGTCCACTTATACCGATGGAAATTAGGGATGTTATGGAACAGCATTTTGCTTCGCGGCTTTCATTGAATGAGCTTGCTGCTTTATCAGGAAGAAGTCTCTCTACCTTTAAACAAGATTTTCAGCATGTTTACAATATATCGCCCGCTGTTTGGATACGGGGAAAACGTTTGGAAAAAGCGAAAGAAATGCTAGAAACGACCCAATTACCGGTAACAGAAATCTGTTTCACGCTTGGCTTTGAAAATATGTCGCATTTTTCTCGGATTTTTAAACAATACCATAGACAGACACCGACGTCTTATCGAAGTAAATTAAAATGAGCCAAATAGAAAAATAATCTGAACGTTTTAGAAAAACACAACATATTTGTTAACCCTACTTTTGTCGTAAGAAATCAATATAAAAAAAGAAGTATGACGACGTCTGAGAAAAACAACGTACAGGATTATAAAGCAGTGGTAGCAATTCTGGAAAATTATGTAGAAGGCTTAAAAACCGGGAATACAGAGCAATTAAAGAAGTCTTTTCATCAGGATGCCATCATGTATGGTTATTGGGAAGAGTATTTTATCGAAGGCGGTATTTCAAATCTCTACGATTCTGTAGAAAAACATGGAAATGCACCTTATTTTACAACGCATATCGATATCTTGGATAAAACTGAAAACACAGCTCTCGCTCGTATAAAATACGAAAAAAATGCAGCAGATAAAGACGGTATAGATTATCATTCATTAATTAAGATAGCGGGAGAATGGAAAATAATTTCAAAACTATTCCAGATCTCTGTAAAATGATTCCCGTAAATCAGGAAAGGTATATTATTTGACATTTTCTGATTTTGTAGAAGCTATTCTTGGAGCGGGCGATAAATGGAAATGTTATTGTATGCATTACAGCCGATTGATTCATTGTCAATCGGCTATTTTTTGTTCCATTTTATCTGGCCGGAATTGGAATGCATAATGAAAAAGCGAAAACCTAAATGATCTTTCATTTTTTGTTATTAGATTAGAGCAACCGATAAATCTAGTTAGGGGTTTAACATTAATTTTTCTGAGCATTTACCGTATGAAGGGTCGTTTTTCTAAAGAAATAGTCTATAAATTTTTTAAGTATATTTTGACACTGTGTTTTGTTCTTCTTTTTGCCAAAATATGGGCAAATGGATTAAGAATTAATGGTAATGCCTATCCCATTAGCAAACGCTCTTCGGCTGAGATTTCTTTTGACCAACTCAAGGGATTGAAGTCGTTTGAAAACGGAAATCTTCAGCTAACTTTTCAGTTGGCGCTTGATGAAAGGTCAAATCAGGGCGGTATATTTAAGCTTAAATTTGCGGGTTCAGATCAGGCCATTTCGATGAATCTTAAAAGTACCCGTAGCCAGAAGATCGAATTTAGTCTCAATTTGGAAGGAAACAGTGTGCTTGGCCAGTTTATTTTTGACAAAAGTCAGCTCAAGATTCAACAGTGGTTCCCTGTCGACCTACGGATCAATTTGTCCGAAGGGAAAATTACCTGGAAAGTTTTGAACCAACGTGTTGTGATTTCCACAGTTTCTGGACTTCGCACAAAAATATTGCCCCAGCAGTTAATCTTTGGAAAAAATGGTTATTCCATTGATGTTGCTGACTATACGATCAAAGATGTTTCTCTTTCCGATGGTATGGTTCAATGCGGTATTCCACTAAAAGAACGCGGTGGAGATATCATTCATGACGATCGAGGGAATAGGATCGGGAAAACCATTAACGCCAGCTGGCTGGCACCAGAATCTTTTTTCTGGGAGAAGTGGAAAACCATCAAACTTAATGCTATAGGTGGTTATCAAATGGATCAGGAGCGGGGACGGTTCATTGTTTTTTCACAGGACAGTCTCTGGGTGACTGATCTATATGCTGGAAATGAATCAGTCTACCCGATGCCACATAACCTTCCTTTTCGGATTCAATTAGGCAATAGTTTTCTCCTAAACAATAAACTGTACATTTATGAAGTAAATAACCTACCACAGGACATCTGTTCTATTGTGCAGATTGATTTGGATAATCTGCAATTGGTTTGTGTCAGTAAACGGCAATTGCCAATGCAGCTTCATCATCATACCGGACAAGCACTCTCTCAAAGCGATTATCTTATATTTGGCGGCTTTGGCAATGAGCGTTATAATGGGGATTTTCTAAAGCTGAATACGCAAAATGGAATTTGGGATACATTGCATGTAAGCGGTGATAAGATTTATCCCCGTTATTTTACATCATCCTTCGTTGACAAAGCCAAGTATTTTTATGTTTTTGCCGGGATGGGCAATACACAGGGAAATAATAACCTTGGACGAAATTATTACTATGATTTGTACCGATTTGATGTCGATAAGCAGGCAGTAAAGAAAGTTTGGGAGCTTGATTGGAAGGCGAAAAATAAAGTTCCTGTACGGCAATTAGTCTATGATGGCAAAAAGAACTTCTACAGCCTGATGTATTCCGAGTATGAGTCCAGTTCATTTCTCCAATTGTATCAATTCTCAATTGATAATCCCCACTATCAGGCTTTGGGCGATTCCATTCCAATTAAATCGGATAAAATAAAGACTAATGCAAATCTATTTCAATTCGAACCGTTAAATAGATTTTATGCTGTGACCGAAGTGTATGATAATGAAGAAGTCAAATCGGAGGTTGTGATTTATAGACTGAGACTTCCCGTTTTAACGGCAAGCGATTGGAATAAAGAACGAGAGGATTCATCTTTTAGCTTGTGGTTTTGGCTGCTGGTATTTGGAGGGATTACAGGATTGGTATTTTATTGGAAGTTTAAGAAAGGCAAGGGGAATGTGGCAGGAGAGAGACAACAAGTAGAAAAAGATACAGGAGAAAGTTCCGCGGGCATGCAGCTGTTGACAGACGATTTTATATTTCCGGCAACCAATTGTATTCATCTTTTCGGTGAATTCAAGGTTACGGATGCCAAGGGAGTGGATATTACGCATCTGTTTAAAGGAAAGGTAAAGCATTTGCTGATTCTAATACTTTTACATGACCCCAATAGAGGAATAAGTTCTGAGCTGATCAGTAGTTTACTTTGGCCGGATAAAGAATATATTGCATCCAAAAATATCCGTAATGTTACCTTAAACCACCTAAGAAAATCTTTAGAGTATATGGACGGAATAAAACTTGTCTATGTACAACCGTTTTATAAAATTGAACTGAATGGAACCTACGTCGATAGCTGTCATTTTAAGACGATTATTGGACAGCATACACTGACCAATGAGCTGTGGACCATTTTAAACCGTGGGCAATTTTTACCTAAAGAAAGTGTCGATGGTCTGGATACATTAAAGTCACTTTATGAGCAGGAGATTGTCGATTTTCTGATGCAACAAATCAAGCTAGCCTATTCTGAAAATGAGCTCAAGATAGCACTTCAACTTATACACATTCTTTATGTTACCGATCCTGTTTCGCTAGAGGCGCTCAAGATTGAAATAAATATATGGAAGAAAATGGGGGATGAGGCAAAGGCAAAAAAATCGTATCAAAAATTTCAGAAGCGATATAGCAAATGGATGGGAACAGAATACTTAACATCATTTGAATCTATTTTCCACGAAGATTAGCCTTTTTTTTGAGCGATTAATCCTTTGATTAACCCCTAAATTAATCAGGTCGCATTAATATTGTTTTCGAATTATGTAGCAATACGCTGAAATGAGTAAATCAATTTAGCACTGCGCATATTCCAATTATATTAAATAACCAATCTGATTATGAAATGGATTAAAAACAAACTGCTTCTTATTTTTTGCGGTACACTGTTATTTACCGCATGTGTTCAGAATAAGCAAGAGCCAACGGAACTCGATCTTTCCTGTCTGAACAATTATTTGGATACTATGCAGGTGCTTTTGGACACGGCTAAAATAGGTGAAGTTGACGGAACTTATCCAAAAGCCAATGCCGTCGAACTGGAACAGGCATTGAGTCATCTTAAGGAAGGAATTTCTAAAGCAAAGGCTGGGATTTTTGTATTGCCTTTTGAGGTGAATAGTTTTTGTATCGAAGCCAATAAAGCTATTCAGACTTTTCGAAATTCTTATCAGGAAACATTGTCACCGGGCACTGTTGGTGAGTTACAAGTATTCGGCGTTGACAAAAAAGGTTACATTGATTTTGGTGAATCTAATCTGTTTAGTGCTTCCAGACAATTTACCGTAGAATCGTGGATAAAATATGATCCTGGATTTTTTGAGTTTGCCATTGGGGATTTTGTAGCCACCTTTAGCCATGATGGCAAGGGAGTCAAACAAGGATGGATGGTCAATTTTATGGGAAGTAATCTCCGTACAACTTTGGGGATGGGACCGCAACAGGACAGAGTGCTGGAGTGGGGAGCGGCCTTTCCAACCAATTATGGGCAATGGAACCATCTTGTTGCCGTATATGACGAATCCCTTGCATCGGATCAGCTAAAAATGTATATCAATGGCAAATTACTATTCTCCAAATCCAATGATATTAAGGATCCAGCTGGTGTCTTGCAGAAATACCAGCCCAATAGCCGCAATCTCAAAATGTGGGCGTTTGTAGAACCTGAGGACAATAACCGTGGGATGACAGGATACATGAAGAAGTTCAGATTGTGGAGCACGGCCAAATCAGCTGCAGAAGTAGGACAGCTAATGAATGCTGACGTTGCTGGAACCGAATCGGACCTGATCTGTGCTTGGGATTTTGCGAAAGTACCTGAAAATAGCGAATCCATTCCAGACAAGACCAATAAGTTCCGTGCTAAGATCGTTGGTCAGCACAAATGGCACAAAATAAAATAACCGGATAGACATATATCAATTTATTAAAGAGATAAGGATGAAAATTTACTATAAACTTATTTTCACCGTAGCAATGCTTATGTTGTTTTCGATCGTTGTTGTGGGACAACAGCGAAGCGTCAAAGGCAAGGTGAAAGACCAAACGGGAACTCCATTGATTGGGGTATCCATTTTAAGTCATTCGAAATCGTTGGCTTCAACCAAATCTGATGGAACCTTCGAAGTGAATGTTCAGGTGGGCAATTCATTGACGTTTACCTTGCTGGGCTATCAATCGGTTACAGTGGACATTCCCAGCAGTGGAGACCTTGAAATAACGATGACCAATAGAGACCAGAATCTCGAGGAAGTAGTCGTTTACGGTTACGGAAAAATCCAGAAAAAAGATTTAACGGGTTCAATCGCCAATATTCAGAATTCGGAATTGGTTCAGGCTCAGGCGACCAATGTGACCGAGGCACTTAATGGCCGCGTGAGTGGTGTTTTGGTTACCAAAACCAATAATAGGCCGGGTGCCGACATGAGTGTTCAGATCAGAGGAACCAACTCATTCAATTATTCCAACGAACCGCTGTATGTCATTGATGGAATTCCATCTTATTCGGGAATGAGACATCTCAATGCAGCCGATATTGAATCTATCGATATCTTGAAGGACGCCTCTTCGTCTGCAATTTATGGCTCAAGGGGAGCCAATGGAGTGGTAATCATCACCACAAAAGCGGCAGGAAAAAAACAAGGTTTTCAACTGGAATATTCAGGATCTCTCAATCTCAAAACACCAACCCGTATTCCCGATATGATCGGAAACATGGGCAACGGGCTGGAATATGTAAACTATAAAATTGCACTTTGGAAAAAGAAATACGGCGAAAGTTCATTGGGCAGGTCGGACTTCTTAACTACCGATGAAAAACGTCGTATTAAATATGGAGAATATTATGACTGGTTACGTGAAGTGACCTCAAACAGCCTGGGTAATACGCAGTACATGAGTGCAAACGGTCAGTCCGAAAAGAGCAATTATGCATTTTCAGCTGGTTACAACAATGATGCTGGGCTCGTTGGCAATGAAAACTTTAAGCGTTATACGGTCAATATGGGGCTGCAGCACCGTATTTCAGAACGCTTCAAAGTGGGGATGAACAATTATTTTTCTTTCAATAGAACAAATCATGGAGCCGATGACGCTCTGATCAATGCATACTTTATTCCACCGATTGCAAGTCCGTACGATAGGGATGGAAATTATGCTTTCGAGGTACAACCGACATCAAGCAAAATAAATCCCTTTGTTCAAATTGAAAATAATAAGAAAATTACCGAGGCAAACTTTATCAATCTTGCCGGATTTACCGAATTTAAACCTTTACAGGAGCTGACATTCAAGTCTCAATTTGCAATTCAGCTGGACAATGATACTTACGGTGAATGGATAGGCCGATATACACAGGCCAAAAGTGGAGTTAACCCACCAGATGCTTTTCGCCGCGAAAGCAAAAACCTTAATTATGTTTGGGACAATACCCTTACCTATGATAAAAATTGGGCTGATATCCATAAAATCAATGTCGTCGGTTTGTTCAGTATGCAGAAAGAGACCCATCAAGGGTCGCAGATGCGTGGTGTAGGTATGCCGTTCGATTCGGACTGGCGTGCGATCCAGTCAGCAGATGAAATTACCGACGTTTCGAGTTACTACTGGGAAGCAGCAATGTTGTCTTATATGATGCGGTTTAATTATGGATATAGAGATCGTTATCTCCTGACCCTGACCGGACGCCGGGATGGAACATCGCGTTTGGCACCACAGAATAGATGGGGATTTATGCCATCAGCAGCACTTGCGTGGCGCATCTCAAATGAGGAATTTATGAAAGGACAGCATCTTTTCAATGATTTAAAAGTACGGTTGAGCTGGGGTAAGAGTGGCAACAACAACATGGATTACAATGTAGTGAACAGCGTGCTGGACCTTTCTAAGTACGCAATTAATGGGAAGGGACAAAACGGCTACGGTATAGGCGCTACCAAAGGAAATCCTGCGCTTACCTGGGAGATGACTTCCGAATGGAACCTTGGATTGGATTTCGCTCTGTTGAACAATCGTCTTTCAGGTACAGTAGATGTGTATGACAGAACGACCAAAGATTTGATATTTAGACAATCTGTTGCTGGACTGAATGGTTTCACATCTGTACTTCGAAATGTAGGAACAACCGGCAACCGCGGTATCGAACTTAACCTAAAAAGTGTAAACATCCAGCATGCTAATTTCTCATGGAAAACAAATGCTGTCTTTTCACTTAACCGTAATCGTATCAAGGACATTTTTGGCGACGGAAAAGATGACCTCGCTAACAGATGGTTTATCGGTCAGCCCATCCGTGTCATTTATGATTTTGAACATCTAGGGATCTGGCAAGAAGAGGAAAAGGAAATGGCAACAAAATATGGTCAAGCTCCAGGACATATCAAGGTTGCGGACCTCAATGGTGACGGAGTGTTGGATGAGCGCGATTATAAAGTATTGGGGACACCTTCTCCAGACTATTCTTTTGGTTTGACCAATACCTTTAGCTACAGGAATTTTGATCTTACAGCGTATGTATATGGACGGATCGGCGGATTGTATAACGATGATTTTACCTACACATTTACGGCTTGGGACAATGAGCACTGGAATAAATTGAATGTAGCTTACTGGACACCTGAAAACAGAAGTAACAGTTACCCAGAAATTGGTGCACAATCTTATTATACGCAGGTGTTGGGAAAAGTAAGTGGGACCTTTGTCAAGATACAAAACATCACGTTGGGTTATACCCTACCAGTGGAATTGGCTAAACGTCTGAAAAGTAAATCTTTTAGAGCTTATGCTTCAGTGATCAATCCATTTACATTTACAAAGTATAAAGGACCTGATCCAGAAATCATTGGTGAAAACCTGTATACACAGCTTTCTATCTTTCCTCGAATATTTAATGTTGGGGTGAATGTTTCATTTTAATTTTTACGACATGAAGAATACTTTGAAAAATCAAATGAGCCTGTTCCTTTTGGGAGCCACCCTGTTATCCGGTACGGTGAGCTGTTCCAGTTTTCTGGATGTAGATTCGCCCTCGACGGTGACCGATAAATTTTACGAAAGTAAAGAAGGTCAGGAAAAGTTGCTTGTAGATCTATATGTGAAGAGCAGATCCATATTCAACACAGGTGAAATACAATATTTTGGAACCGACTTATATATGGCGATTACCGAAGGCGAGTCCGAACGGATGTTCAATGGTTACGACAAGACATTCAATGGCACCGCGCCGGTTATTGGTGGATATTGGAACAATTTATATAAGATCGTCCAGGAATCCAACATTTTGTTGACTCGAACCACAGCAGCGGTTGCGGGAGCTGATTATTCTAAAATGATAGCCAAGGGAAAATTCTTCCGTGCCTTAGCTTACTATTATTTGGTAGAAACATTTGGGGATGTCCCTCTTTACCTTGAAGAACAGAAAGAGGTGCTGAAAACTGTACGGCGTACGCCCGAGGCACAGGTATACAAACAATTGATTGAGGATTTAGAGAGCGCCAAAGGCGTACTCAGCTTTGGAAATACTGAAGCAGGTGAAATTAATGATGCCGCAATACGGTTTTTATTGGGTAAGCTCTATTTGACACGAGGGTACAAACCTTTCGCTGCGGCGACCGACTTTAAAGATGCCGCACAGAATTTTAACAGCCTAATACAGTCGACTCAATATCGCTTATTGGGATCTTACGCAAGTGTCTATGATGAAAATAATCAGAATAACAGTGAGGTAATCTGGGCAATTCAATACGGTACAGATAAAAATTATGTTGGTGGTGGAAATCCACAGCAACAGCTTTTTGGTTTTAATATTACCGCATTAGAGCCCGATCTTTTTGTACGCAATCAAGCTGATTACAGTGCTATGAACAGACAATATTGGGTTATCCCAAGGGCCCACCAATATTTTGATCACCCTGACCTGGATACACGTTATGATGTAACGTTCAAACGCTCGTTTACGGTCAATAACCCTGCGAGCAAAGATTTTGGCAAATTGGGAATTTATTTTCCCCGTTGGAATGATGAGTCGGGGAATAGTGCTGGCGCGCTACACTTCTATCCATTTAAAAATGGTGATGCGTATAATTGGTATCCGCAATCTACAGCACTACCCGTGCTGACCAATGCCATAGATCGTATGCCGATCGTTCAAAAATTTAGAGATACCAAAATGCCATGGGGTGGAGCTGGTATGCGCGAAGATGTTGTCTTCCGTTTGTCTGATGCTTACCTGCTTGCAGCAGAAGCCTATCTGGGTATGCATCAAAACCAAGATGCACTCAATCTTATCAATGAACTCCGTAAACGTGCTGCTATATCCGAATCGGCTTTCAATGACAATCTTAAATTGGCGACAATCAGTCTGGATGGTTTGCTTGACGAACGGGCACGTGAACTGATGGGGGAGCATGACCGCTGGTTCGATCTGAAACGGACAGGTAAACTTATAGCGCGGGTGAAGGCAAACAATCCTTTGGTGCAGAAGTATAATAATTTAAGCGCCATTCATCTGTTGAGACCCATTCCGCAGGATGAAATCAATAAAACAGAAGGATTGACCCAAAATAATGGTTATAATTAAATCGAATGTTATATGAAAGACTATATGATTAATGGAATAGCGCTTGTTATGTGCAGCCTTTTTCTAAGCTGCTCAAAATATAAAAGTCCTGATATCAATCAAGGGATAAATGATGCCGTACCACAGCTGTACGACGATCTATATGATCCGCTTAAAGATAATGGACAGTATAATCTGCCTGAAATGACCGTAAAACCCAAACGGTATTGGTCGGTGGTGGAAGTACTTAATGTTGGATCCCGGAATAATATTGGTGAAAGCAATGAAATACGTGGTTTGCAATATCATCTCCTGGCACAATCACTTGCTGGACTGACCAATCGTGCAGTGCAGCAGGGCAAGAGCCAGATTGGTGTCTGGCTGCATGATCACGCCGGACGGGAATCTTATGCACTTTCCAAGCAAGCATTGGGCGATATGGGGATTAGCGAACAGGGCATGCAGAGTGCTATTGAGTTGGCACGAAATGACTATGGGCCATCTGATGGGATCAAGTTGCAGATAAAGGATTTATTTGATGGTTATGTGCTTACCGATGTAACCAATAATCCGGAAAGCAATATTGTCGCTTCGGTCGCTTCTTCGGTGTACAATGCGTTGATTGTTGATATTCGCGACAAAGCCAAATATGATGCCGCAGGGTACAAGATGAAATATGACGCAAGGAATAAGTCAACAGCTGATGCCTGGAAAGAGTTTAAGACTAAGGTAAGCAACAAAGCATTGGTTGTGATGCCAGTTCAGACTGGTGAATTACGTGATTTCGCCATAACCAATAATTTGTTCGTTGTCAATATCAATAAGCGAAAAGAAATTGCTTCCGCAGGGCAGAACCTACAAGTATTTGAGGAGATATTATCGTGGTTAGCTCCAGGTGCTCCAATTTATGGGTGGGAGCAAGGCATCGATGAGTCTGTATTTGTCAACAGGGCCTCGGCTAAAGGTCATGTATGGGTGCCGAGTGACTGGACTTACAATATTCCGCTGACCTCCTTGGCTTATAGCCAGCGCCAGACCTCAGCGCTGGCTAAGGTAGTCAACCCGCAGTTTATTGATTGGAAAAAGGATAAAAAATTTGTTTCCTATTATCTCTCGGACGGGGACAATGTACAGTGGATGATGAACGATTTTGTTTCGGATTATTATCAGAATGGTGATGCCGCGGGGATGAAAATGGGATTTGGCATTGCGGCAAGCAATTTATTGCAGATGGCACCCAGTCAGTTTAACAATATCTTCAGTAAGCAACACCGTGATTATACATTGATCGAAGCGCTTGGGGGAGGTTATCAGTATGTCGACAATTTTGGGATCGAGGAGAGCCGGACCACTCGCTTAACTAATTTGGCAAAAGATGTTGCGCAACATATGCGACAACATCGCATCAAGGTGCTTGGATTAATGGCTAAGGATGTTAAATCAGCTGCGGCCAAAGAAGGTTATCAGGCATTTATTGATGCCAACGAGCAGTTGGAGGGCCTTGTTGTCTTGCAATATAGTCCCTATGCAGGAGGGAAAGGGGATATCATTTGGCTGAAAAATAAACAGGGATATGAGATTCCCGTCATTAGTATACGCTATAGCCTTTGGAATTTTGGAAATGTCAATCACGAACGCGAAGGAACACCAGCTTATATTTCGCAAAAATTAGCTGTAGATACAGATAATAAGTTTTCAGTGATTGGAGTTCACGCCTGGAGCAGGTTTAAGGATATCGGTAAAGGGACAGACCCATTGGCAGAGAATAATGATGGCGACAACAATGGTGCATCTGCCGCAAAGTTAATGAGTAATCATTTAGGACCTGATTTTGAAACTGTGAATGTGCAGGAATTAATCTGGCGTATACGTATGAACCATAGCAAAGAGGAAACGGATCGTTATTTGAAGACTTATTATTAATCGAGTTAGATACGCTACAATTTAAAACAGGGCACTTTTTAAAAGAGATGTCCTGTTTTTTCCTCATAAAACTTAGTATGTTCCGAAAGTGGACGATCTATGTACTTGCCAGTGTATCACCTTGTTTATTTCCAAAATGAAATGTTCGATTTTTTCCGGTCTTCGCCGTTAAAAGGTGCTGGAAATAAAAAAACACCACAATACAGAGTACTATGGTGTTACTTGAATATGTGGTTTGATTAGTTTTTCGCTAAGACCATCTCTGGTTCTTCTTTTCCGCCATGGCAGGTTTTACAGGAAATCGCTTTGGCTGGAGAACTATCCCAACTGCGGTTAAAATACTTTTTGTTGATCTTTTGGGTCATCTTGATCATCGCCCGTCCAATATCCTTTTTGTGGTTCTCATCACTTGCAAAGTCCAGTTTTTTTGGATCTTCTTTTGACGGTGCATGACAGAAACCACATTTTACTCCCAATGCAACGTTAAATTCCTTCATGGTGGAAATCAATTCGTCATGGGAAATATTTTTTGGAAGAACTTTTAGATTGGTTGGTTTTGGTTCTTCCTTAGGTTTTTCCTGTTGGAAACTAAATGCACTCAAAGCAAGTGCAATAGCAAATACCGATGCAATTGCACCTAGTTTATTTATTTGTTTCATTTCTCTTTTCCATTATGCTTAACTAAATATAGGGAGAAAGAGGTAATTTTCAAACAGAATATGAATTTAATATGACAATTTAGATTGATTATTATTTACGTACAGCATCCGTAACATTCCAGCTCTGACTATTGGACTGGTAGTCGATTGTCAGCATTTTCCCCTCAATCGTCACGTTTTTTAAGCCGGTGGTGTCGGAAGAGACCCAGGTACTATCATTTGTTTTATTTAATACAAAGTCTGTAATATTTGGAATGCCTGTATAAAATTCAATTTTATAGGTGTTTCCACTCACTTGTAAAACACGTATCAAACGATTATCCCGATCCACATTCAATGAATTGTCCTGATATTGAACACGACCTATAAAGCTGCCGGAAGCTCCTGCAGATGCACCCCCTGTATTATCTTTTTTTGCACATGAGGTAATTAGGATTATAAATAAACTGGACAGGGCTAATGGGATAAACAACTTCATGTGTGTAATTTTTGCTCTAAAATAAGACTTTTTGGCCAGAAACTCAATTGATCAATCCAGAAATGATATTTATCGTCAATGCAACGACAAATGTATTTAAAGCAAAGGAGAGGAGGCCATGGAATAGCGCTACTCTTCGTATCTTTTTTGAAGAGACTCCCACGTCAGAAACCTGAAAGGTGCATCCCATCACAAATGAAAAATACGCAAAGTCCAAATAATCGGGCTTGTCATCTCCCGGAAATTCCAGTCCAGTTCCAGCAGCTTTATTTTCATAGTATAAACGTGCGTAATGAAAGGTGTATATGGTATGGACCAATACCCAGGAGGACAGCATAGCTAATATGCAGATAATGATAATATACGCGTCATTTAACTCTTTGTCCTTACTTGATATAATAATCATCAATACCGAAACAAAACAGCCTATGGTCACTAGAATAATAAATAACGAAACGAAGAGACGGCTGCCATCCTCTTGCTGTGCTTTCCGGGCAATGGAAGCAATCGGCATTGTGTAGAATGTGTACCAGGATATAGAAATATAGGATACGCAAAAGCCAAACCAGCATAACATTAAGTTAAGCAGCGGAAGGCTTTTGATCGGCGAGATCAGGTAGATCAACAGAAAGAAAAAGACCGAAATCAGTGCCCTATGGATGGATTGCATCCGATGCAAGTAGTAGTTCATTTTTCCCATTTTAGGTTCAATTAACAGTCAAATTGTTCTTCTGCTTCAAACATCAGTGGGGTGCCGTGATTGGACAGAAACAGTAGCATAGCTTCTTCTTCATAATTTTTTGGATTGGAAAAAATAAAATCTAATACACCATCCCGGTCGATATCCCCAACGAATAGAGTCGACATAAATATGTGGTCATATTGGTCAACCTGAAAAAGTATTTTTTCTTTATTTCTATTACTTGGGATATAGAGCAGCTTGTAATTGGTAACCTCATGAAATACCTTTTCGTGCCCTTTTTCGTCTGTTTGTACTTCTGTGGACTTGATAGTTCCCGAGCCCTTAAGATTTATCTTTTGGTTATTGAAAGAATATGCTACGGATTCTTTTGGCCAAACTTCGGAGTGACTTATTTTAACATGTTCCACGGCACCAGCTTTAAGCCCCTTGAGTTTCAAGAATAACAATGAATTTCTTCGTGATTCAACGCTTTTAGTCGCTACTTGTGCGCAATCGTCAAAACCGTCCTTGACCTCATAATCGACTTTACCTAAATAATATTGGCCATTCTCTTCGTAGAGATCATACCATTCTTTGTTTAATACTGTTGTAGGATCGTTCTTTTCCCATATGCGATAGCTGCGAACAAGAAAAATCTGTCCTTGTGAAGAATCGGTTTTAGGAGAAATGAACGATGTAGTGCTATCGCTAGTTGATAGGGCTAAACTATCTGAAGTGTTTGCTGTATCAGGTAAATTTCTATGCTGTTTTGTAGAAGAGTTTGTACATGCCTGTAGGGAAAATAATCCCAAGATCAGGCTAAGGGTAATGGAAATATTCATATACGGTGAATTTTGTTTAAATATATAAAATTCACCGTATATAACATTTTTGTTTTCTAGTCAAATAGCTCTTTTAACAATGAAAACGACCGGAGACATTTTTCATCATCAAAGATATAGGAAGTTGCCATGATTTCATCGACCTTGTGATCTTTAACAAACTTTTCTATTTCCGGACGGATTTTGTCGCCATCGCCGATAAATGCGCAGGAAGCCATACTCTGCACAGCCTGCTCAATTGCCGGTATCCCTTTGTAAATTACTTCTTGCGTCGGTTCCGAAAGAGGTCTTCTTGTGTTGGTCACTATGCCGGCAAATAAATTATAGAAGCTTGTTGCCAAAAAATTGGCTTCTTCGGTACTGTCCGCTGCAATAACATTGACACAGGAGATGAAATAGGGTTTTTCTAAAACTTCCGAAGGCACAAAATTTTGGTGGTAAATCATACTTGCAGCTGCAAATTGTGCTGGTGCAAAATGTGTCGCAAAGGCATAGGGAAGACCTAGGCTAGCTGCTAGATATGCACTGTCGGTACTTGACCCCAAAATATAGAGTGGAATATCCAAACCCTCGCCCGGAAAAGCTCTAACTTTTGCATCAAAGTTATCTGCACTGAAATAACGCTGCAGGTCTTTTACTTCTTGCGGGAATTGAAAGGCTGTATTCAGATTGTTTCTCCGTAATGCCATGGCGGTCAGCTGGTCAGTTCCTGGAGCACGTCCCAAACCAAGATCAATACGACCGGGAAATAAGGTCTCCAATGTGCCAAATTGCTCGGCAATGACCAATGGCGCATGATTAGGAAGCATGATGCCCCCGGAGCCTACACGTATATGATTTGTATTTGCTGCAATATGTTGTATCAGAAGTGACGTTGCTGAACTGGCAATATATTCCATATTATGATGTTCGGCAACCCAGATCCTTTTAAAATCCAATTTCTCGATATGTTGGGCAATTTTTACAGTACGTCCTAGGGCACTCGCGGTATTTTCTCCTTTTTTGATTGGCGCTAAGTCCAATGCTGATAATGCTATTTTATCCATGCATTAAAATTACGAAGAAGAATTTCGACAATTGTAATGAAAATGTCTAATCTAGGAGGCGCTGTGTATGTATGACACTAAATTGATCATTTAGGGTTGTCGTAAAAAATGTGAATGAGTCGCCGGCATCTTTTATTTTAAACTTCTTTTTGATTTCCTCGGTTTTCAGGGGAAAGTTTTTTGCGACGATATCGGATTTTAATTGCTTTTTACTTTTCTTAAAATCCGTGAAAGATTCTATTTGCTGTATAACAAATGTCTTGCCAGGAAAATTCTCAACCTTTTGATCAGAAGTATAGAGGTGGGTGTTTTTATGCAGTTTTTTTACATTAAACATTTGAGCAATCGTTTTAAAAGCTCCAGCTTTGGACAGTGCGACATCAGGTTCATATAAATAGGACAGGGGAGCACTGTAATCATTTACGATTGCACGTTCGTTTTCGTAAGTAAAGGAGACAAGCTGCTGCTGTTCTTGAAACAATCTTACGGCATGTATGGATGGTTCCCCCTCGTAGCCCTTTTCCTGTATAAAAATGAGTTCCTTGCAGTCATTCTGTAAAGAAACGACGTAAACGTTTTTTATATATCGCAGCATTTGTATTGCCGCCGATATATCCAATAATGGAGCAAGCTTGCTGATGATCGTTTCAGTATGTTTAAAAAACTCATCTTGTAATTCAACTAGATTAGGTTCGCACTCGTCCAGCAAAAACACCTTTTTGTTCTGGACTCTTCTTGATGGGTCCAGGTAAATATAATCAAATCGCGCAGCAGGATCCCTGAGAATATAATCGATTCCATTTGCGGCGATGACTTGGAGGTTATCCACATTTAACACTGCCGCATTATGCTTTGAAATAGCTGCGAGTTCGGGGTTCAACTCGCAGGAAGTCACTTTTTTAGCCTTTTGCGCGAAGTAGTAACTATCAATACCGAAACCACTGGTGGCGTCAATTAAATGACTTCCTTTTTTTATAAGCGAACTTTTGAATACCCCCGTTCTCTCGGAGGAACATTGCTCAAGATTGAGCTTAGCGGGGAAGTAGATTCCCGGTGTTTGTGCCCACAATGGAATTTTAATGCTTGCCCGCTGGCGACCATCAAGCTGGGCTGCAAGTTCAGCGGAAGATATTCCTTCAAAAGGAGATTTTTTTAACGCAATTTTAGCTGGGGACTCATGCATGTTTTTCTCTAAAAACTGTTGAACCTCCTCTTGAAGGATTAATGTATTCATTTATATTTTTTTAACAAGAAGTTGGCAAGTATAAGTATCCTTTAATTCGCTAATAACCTCCTTATCAACCAAAACACGGTCAATTGTCTCCTGATTGTAATAACGGATTGTAATTAGCTCTAGTCCTGATTCATACTTGACCTTAAAACGCTGCTCCAATTCATTGATCAGGTCGACTAGGTTTTTCCCTGTATCGTCTACTGATACCGTAAAATTGATTGCTGTGTTGTGCATCATATTGATTTTGATACGATGTTCATGAAATAAATTGAAGATATCCCGGAGGTTGTCTTCGACTATAAAGGAGAAATCTCTCGGCGAGATGGAAATGAAAATCTGGTTGACCTTAAAGATAAAAGAGGGTACAGGTAAGGTCTGATTTGTACTCTTTATCATGGTACCGGGTGAATCGGGATCAACAAAGGAACGTACATTCAGAGCAATCTTTTTGTTTTGCAGGGGTTTTATTGTTTTCGGATGGATGACCGTTGCGCCGTAATACGTAAGTTCTATCGCGTCGGTGTAAGATAATTCAGGAATCAGTTCAGTCTTTTCAAACCATTTGGGATCCGCATTGAGGACACCTGGTACATCTTTCCAAATCGTTACATTTTCGGCATTTAAACAGGACGCAAATATCGCTGCGGAATAGTCGGACCCTTCGCGGCCTAAGGTAGTGGTGAAATTTTCAGAAGTAGAGCCCAAAAATCCTTGCGTGATTACAATGTATTCGTCAAGAATAGCGGGAAGCTCTGCACGAATTTTTTCTTCCGTTTTGTTCCAGTCTACTATAGCTTCGCGATAGGTATTGTCTGTGAATATATAATCACGTGCATCGAGCCATTTTACTTTTTCTCCAATTGAAGCAACATAGGCCGCAACTATCTTCGTGGAGATAAGTTCACCCATTGACACAATCTGATCAAACAGGTAGTCATATGAGTCTTGAGGTTCTTCTTCTAGGATCCATTCGATTTCGACAAAGCAGTTGGCAATTTCATCAAATATAGGATGTCCGGTTTCAGGGAACAATTCCTGAAGGATATGAAAATGAAATTCTTTTGCGTCTTCAAGTGTCTGAAACTGCGAACCTGTGTTATTAAAATACTCTTTGGTCAATTTCTCTAGGAGGTTTGTTGTCTTCCCCATAGCTGATATGACGACTAAAAGAGCATCACCTTTGTATTTTGAAATAATCCGCGCTGAATTTCTGACACTTTCAGCATCTTTTACTGACGCCCCTCCAAATTTAAAAACCTGCATTTATTTATTAGTTTAGTTGATTGCTAATTGATACTATTGATATAGTTTAGTCCCTTATCCGAAATCAGATGCTTAAATGTCGTATAGGGGATACGCAGTTCCGTATTTCCTTCGGCATAGGATTTGATTTCGTATACATTATAGTAAAACAGGATGTCATTTTTTTCAAATGTGAAATTATCGGCCAATGAAAACTTGCCGTCTTCAAAAAAATATTTTCCATTTAATGAATCATCACCGCTTAATCCTTCTTGCTTCCGGAAATATTGCTCAACGATCTTTATGAATTTATCTCTGTTATCTTCTAAAATGATGTCATTGATCGTAATCGCTTTGTTGGATTGCCGATCAAAATTCGAGTAAAGAGTGAAGTGGTCTCCATGTGCTCCACCGGTATACTCTTCTTGTTTGGTTCGTATTCCCAAGAAAATAGGGGTATTGGCAACAACGTCTACTTGTAGGTCCCTGCTCCAAGTTGCCGTAGACTTCCCATTATTCTCTTCTACATATTCGTTGTAGGAATTAATAAAACGATGTGCAGCCTCTTCCATGCTTGTATCACCTTCGAGATGGACCACTGTAGCAATAAGGTCGTTAATTTTACTTTCTTGGAAAATAGGGTATTTTGCACGGAAATAAGTCGTATCCAATCGATCGTCTTCTTTTAGAAAATAATTGCTATGCTCATCTATGTTTTTTCTGCTATAGGAGAGTGTATCGGTATGCTGAATGCCTACAGATGGTCTATTTTGGCCATTGCATGCGTATAACAAACCACTGAGAACTAAAATCTTTAAAAAAAAGTGAAACCGCATTGATTTGAATATTCCTGTTATTTAATAAGTGATTGACACATTGATCCACTCCGCATCAAATTCTGCTTTATATTTTTCATAAAATTTTATAGCCGGCTCATTCCAGTCCAGGACCTGCCATACCATTCCATGAAATCCACACTGTTTGCCATAGGACAACGTCTTATCAAAAAGTAGTTTACCAATTCCCAGACCCCGCATACTTTCTGTGACAATCAGATCCTCTAAATAGAGTCTCCGGCCTTTCCAGGTCGAATAGCGTGTATAATATAATGAAATTCCAACAATTTCGCCACTTATCTCCGCAACAAAGGCACCCCATACTGGTTGAGTACCAAAACCAGCATCCTCAAATTCTGAAAGTGATACGGTTACTTCGTCTGGAGCTTTCTCGAAAATAGCAAGCTCTTTAATAAGCTCAAGCATTCGTGGACAGTCTTCAATAACTGCTTGTCGTATAGTAGTTTTAGTCATTATTTTTAAAGTGTTTTATAACTCTCTTGCCAAAAATTGTACTTCCGATCCGTACCATTGTTGAACCTTCTTCAATAGCCAGTTTATAGTCTGAGGACATTCCCATGGATAAGGTGTTGAAATAGTCATCTTTTCGGTAGAAACTTGCCTTAATTCCATCAAATAGCATCTTCAATTCATAGAATTCAGCTTTAATTACTTTTTCCTTATCAGTATTCGAGGCAATTCCCATCAAACCGCATATACGAATATTTCTTAACGCAAGAAACTCTTCATCACGGAGAAGTTCGACGAGTTCGGCATGGTCGAAACCAAATTTTGTTTCTTCTTCCGCAATATATACTTGTAAAAGACAGTCAATTGTCCGTTTTGCTTTTAGCGCATGTTTGTTGATTTCTTTAAGCAATTTTAATGAATCGACTGATGCAATTAAGCTGATGAAAGGTGCGATATATTTAACCTTATTTGTCTGAAGGTGACCAATCATATGCCACTGAATATCTTTAGGTAAAAGCGCTGCTTTTTCAACCAACTCTTGAACATGATTTTCGCCAAAGATACGTTGCCCAGCTTCATAAGCTTCCATGATGTCTGAATTGGATTTTGTTTTTGAAACAGCTACAAGTTGTACGCCAACAGCCTCGGTTTCCAATCTTAATGCTTCTAAATTACTAGCGATACTCATTTCTGATATAGTTTTGATGATGTAAAAAGTGCCAAATGTCGGTGCTTTTTGTAAATTTGTACAAAACTACGAAATGCTACGATTAATACTGAATCTACTTGCAGTGATTTTTTTATTTGGTTCTTGTGTCGGAACTGGGGGGAAAGATATTATCTCCCAAAGTAAGTTTGTCGACGCACTTACTGAAATTCAATTGACTGATTCCTATCTCAATATTTTACCGATTGATAGTGCACGCAAAGTGATGTTGCCTTTGTATCAAGTAACTTTCGACAAATACGGTTTAGACTCGGTCTCTTTCAGAAAGAATTTGGACTATTATGGTAAGGATGAAGAGGTTATGTCCGCTATTTATAAGAAAGTGGAAGATAATCTGACCAAGGAAAATAAGTTTTATGCAGATATAGAACGAAAAAAGCAGGACTCCATCCGGACGAGGGATTCTATTCAAAATATGCATATTCAGGATAGCACCAATCGCGTAGTCCGTGCGCAGCAAGCCTATCAGGAGCGTATCGCAGCACTTATACATTATTTGCCCAATAAGTCGAAATTCAATTTTAGAGAATCTTCTTCACTGTTTAATAAAGGGATTCAATCAAAGACTGGTATTAGCGTGGACGGTTATTTAATGAATCAGCTGTCTGTAGGCAATTCAAATTTACCGATTGAAATGCCTACTCCGCAGAAAAATGCAGTTTCTCCGCCGACAACACCTGGTACTTCGGTTAGGGATACAGCATTGACACAAAAACCTCTGGAGCCACAGCCAACAACAAGTGAACTGGAAAAGAGGCCAGTTCTTACTCCGCCGCAGCGGATAAAGCCGCCGGTGAAACTTTAACCATTTAAGAAGATAATTTCTATGGTATATCCAATAAATGCAATTGATAAACTCGGATTTTCCGAGATAAAAGATAAAATAAAAGAAAAATGCCTGAGTGATTCAGGCCGTGAGCTGGTTGAAAAGATTCAACCGCAAACTCGGTATGATCAAATTGATAGATTTTTAAGACAAACGAGCGAGTTTAAAGATCTTTTGATCAATGATAGTGCATTTCCTGTTGAGAATTTTTTCCCTCTTCGATCCATTATTGAGAAGGCAAGGGTAGAAGGCGCATTTTTGGTTGAAGAGGAATTTTTTAAGGTGTTATTGTCCCTCAAGACCGTTTATGCCATTATTCGTTATTTTAACGAAAGAGAGGGGCTTTACCCCAATCTTGAAGTGCTGTTTGAACATTTGCCGATCGAGAAAGGAATTATCCGTGATATCGAGATGGTTATTGACGAACGTGGGAAACTTAAAAATAATGCTTCCCGCTTGCTATTGGAAATTACTCAGCAGATTCAGCGTGCCGAACAAGAGGCAATGAAACGTATCAACAGTATCTTTAAGACTGCTCAAGACAGTGGCTGGACTGCAGACGGGAACCTCACCATACGGGATGGACGGCTCTGTATTCCTATTCTGGCAGAGAATAAAAGGAAGCTGAAAGGTTTGATACATGATGAATCTGCAACTGGACAAACTGCTTATATAGAGCCTGAAGAGGTGTTTCACCTAAATAATAAAATTAGAGATCTAGAGTTTGAGCGCAGGCGTGAGGTCATTCGCATTTTGGTTGAATTGACGGATAAAGTCCGTCCACATATTCCATTATTGCTGTCTTACCATGGTCTATTGACAAAAGTGGATTTTGTGCGCGCAAAAGCGCTCTTTGCACTGGATATTGAGGCCGAGATGCCCGAATTGTCAAAAGAGGCCGAGATCAATCTGGTGAATGGTCGCCACCCGCTTTTACTCCTGAATCAGCATCACACTGTTGTTCCCTTGAATATTCAGATTGATAATTTCCAACGTATCATCGTAGTATCGGGTCCTAATGCCGGAGGTAAATCAGTTTGTATGAAAACGGTGGGGCTGTTGCAGATTATGGTGCAGTCAGGTTTATTGATTCCAGCTGAGCCAACATCCAAAATAGGCGTTTTTAAACAGATATTTGCAGATATAGGTGATGATCAATCCATCGAAAGTGATTTAAGTACTTATAGTGCCCATCTGTCTAAGATGAAATATTTCACCGAATTTGCGAATGGACGCACCTTGGTCCTGATCGACGAGTTTGGGACTGGAACTGATCCTTTGTTTGGTGGACCTATCGCTGAGGCCGTACTGGAATCGCTAAACAAAAAGCAAATCAGGGGAGTCGTGACGACACACTATTCAAATCTGAAAGTCTTTGCTAGTAATACTAATGGATTGGAGAATGCTTCGATGTTATTTGACAACCGCGAAATGAAACCGATGTATATCTTGCAGATCGGTAAACCCGGTAGTTCTTATGCATTTGAAATTGCACAGAAAATAGGTTTGGGCAAAGATATTCTGGAATCGGCTAAAGGTAAGATTGGCGTACAGCAGAAGAAAGTTGACACGCTGTTAATTGATCTCGAAAGAGAAAAGAAAGAAGTGTTTGACACAAAGGTAGCAATTAATAAAAGAGAGAAAGAACTGGAGTCGATTAAATCGGAGTATCTTGAACTACAAAGCTATCTAGAAGAAAACAAACGTGTCATATTAAAAAAGGCAAAAGAGGAAGCACAGCAGATCATTAAAAACTCGAATAAGCTAATCGAAAATACCGTTGCACAGATCAAATCTGCAAAAGCGGATAAAGAGAAGACGCGGGAATTGCGCAGTAGCTTAGATCAGGCACTCCAGGCCGTACTGCCTAAAGAACAAAAGCCGGCAAAGCAAACCATCAAAGAAAAGGTCCAGGAATCCACAGAATTAACTGTTGGGGACTGGGTTCAAATTTTAGACAATGGAGCCGAAGCACAAATTGTGGAAATTGCAAAAAACAACCTTATTCTTGCCATGGGCGAATTGCGTACCGTACAAAAGCGGAAGAATGTGATTAAGCTAGAGGGACGGGAAGGAAAGAAAACTGCAAAAAGTTTGTCCAGATCGTTGGCTGCGGGCACTGTAGCAGACTTTAAACCTGAACTTGATCTTAGAGGCATGCGTACAGAGGATGCGCTAAATGAACTGGAACGTGTGTTGGATCGAGCCGTAATGGTAGGTTACCCATCTTTAAAAATCATTCATGGCAAAGGAGATGGTATTCTGCGTAAGTTCATCCGTGATTATCTCCGCAAATATAGTCATGTATGCCGATTTGAAGATGAACATCAGGATCGTGGAGGCGATGGCATAACATATGCCTACTTATAGCCAAAATTATATGGAGCCCCAATGAATATGTATTAGGGCTCCATATCTAATCTTTCTGCAAAAGTTTAGTATGGAAAGTATTATTGATTTTTTGAGTAGTGAACCCTTATTAAATGCCCTTACTTCAATTTTGTGCGGCAGTTTAATTGGTTTTGAACGGGAATACAGAAATAAATCCGCTGGATTTCGAACGGTGGTGCTTATTTGCTTTGGTTCAGCGATGTTTACCATTGTTTCTTGTTTGTTTATAGGCAACAGTACAGACCGTGTTGCAGCCAATATTGTAACTGGTATTGGTTTTATTGGTGCTGGAGTCATATTTAAAGGTAAATTATCGGTCAGTGGTCTCACCACTGCAGCAGTCATTTGGGCGACGGCTGGCATTGGAATGTTTGCAGGCTTGGGACAGCTTGTATATGCGATCTCCTTTGCGGTGTTTATGGTGGTTATACTTGCGCTTTTTCAACGGATAGAAATCCTGTTAGCCCGTTATTACCTGATCCGTTCACTTCATATCAAGTTCAGCTCCAATGAATTCTATCATTTACATGAATTTGAACAATTGGCACTCGATTTTAAGATTAAAGCGACAAGACGTGTGATTGAAAAAATCAGTGGGAAATTAGAAGTAATGTATGATATCTCGGGCAAAATGAATGATCTGGATCGTTTTAACCAACAATTAGCCGGCTCGCAGGTTATAGATGAGTTTTATTACAACAAATAAAACTCATCCATGTCCCACTAAATGATTAAGTCGTTTCTTTGCCTCCAAAAGTGATCAAAATCATGCCTGAAATAATGACAAACATGCCCAAGACCTGCTGCCAGCTCAATGGACTTTTAAAATACAGTGCCATGGCCAACTGAACGGTTAGAAATGTGCCGCCAGAGCATAGGGCGATGACAATAGGCTGAGAAATATTTTTAAATAGCTGTACAAGAAACCAGCTTGCAGAAAGCAGAATAATATTTCCAATAATCAATGCTGTCCATTTATATTTTGGATGTATTCCTCCAAGTTTGAATAGGATAGAGGATATAATCTGACAAGCCCAAAATGCAGCAAAATATATATAGTTTAACATAAATCTGTTATTCGTATCTACTGTAAGCACTGTTAAAAGATTGACGCATCAATGCGAATTGATCGATTACACTTTTTAGAAATTCCTCATCAAGCAAATCGAATACGCCATTTACACCACCAATAATATCCATTTCCGCAATTTTGTAAGATTGTTCTAAATTGCCTTGTTCAAACTTAATAATGAATTTTTGGTTCATACCAAAAATTGAAATCTTGCAATCAGGATGAGGAAGTTCAGCTATTAATCTCATGTAAAATTCTTGTTTTTAAATTTAGCATAAAAGTATAAAAAAACGCCCAAATGCAATGCATTTGAGCGCTCAGGATTATGATATGATTAGAAAAAGGCTTAATTATACGATACCTTGTGCTTTCATAGCATTGGCGACTTTAATAAAACCACCGATATTGGCACCTTTTAAATAATTTACAAATCCACTGTCCTTACCATATTTTAAACAAGTCTCATGGATACTCTCCATAATGGATTTTAAGCGATTGTCAACCTCTTCGGTACACCATTGTGTGCGAATCGAATTTTGAGACATCTCGAGACCACTAACAGCAACTCCACCAGCATTTGCTGCTTTACCGGGGGCGAAACTAATTTTTGCATCCAGGAAAACTTTAATTGCTTCGGCAGTGGAAGGCATGTTTGCGCCTTCAGCAACACAGATACAACCATTTGCGATTAGTGCTTTTGCATCAGATTCATCTAGTTCATTTTGTGTCGCACAAGGCAATGCGATATCACATTTAAATTGCCAAGGCTTCTGACCAGCTAAAAATTGGGCATTAGGGTAACGAGCTGGGTATTGATCCAAATTTCTTCCTAATGTTGCACCAAAGGCCATTTTTTCAGCGTCAAAACCGTCAGGATCATACAATGTTCCTAAGCTGTTTGAAACTGTTATTACTTTAGCACCCAGTTGTAGCGCTTTTTCGACAGCGAAAAAAGCCACGTTGCCGGCTCCTGATACGGTAGCAACTTTACCCTGTAATGATTTTCCTTGATGTCTGAATATACAGTCGACGAAATACAATAAGCCATAACCAGTCGCTTCTGGACGGATGTATGAGCCTCCCCACAATTCACCTTTACCTGTAAGAACTCCAGTAAAATTGTTTTGAAGACGTTTAAATTGTCCAAATAAGAAGCCAATTTCACGGCCACCAACACCGATATCACCAGCGGGAACATCAGTATCTGCACCAATATGACGGTAAAGTTCGGTCATGAAACTTTGGCAAAAACGCATAATCTCATTGTCTGATTTACCTTTAGGATCAAAATCAGATCCACCTTTTCCGCCACCAATTGGTAATCCCGTTAAGCTATTTTTAAATACCTGCTCAAAAGCGAGGAATTTTAAGATGCTTTGGTTAACGGAAGGGGCGAAGCGTAGACCGCCCTTATATGGGCCGATTGAACTATTCATTTGAACACGATATCCACGATTTACCTGTACTTGGTGGTTATCATCTAACCAGGTTACTCGGAAAGATATAATACGTTCAGGTTCAGTAAGTCTTTCAAGAATTTTTTGGTCAAAAAATTCAGGATGGTTTTCAGTGATATAAGGAAATAAATCCTCAGTAACTTCTTTTACAGCTTGTAAGAATTCTGGTTCATTTGGATTGCGTTTCTCAACGATTGAAATGAACTCGTTAAAGTTTTTTGACATGTTTTAATTAGTAAAATTTCCCTTTGGCTGGCACTAATTTATATATTTTTTAATAAAAAACCAATAATCATTAATTATTTACAAATATTATTCGTTTTTGATGAAATTTCAAATATCGCGTAAGTCGTTTAAAGTAACGTGTTTATTGTATAAATTTTTGTATAGCAACGGAA
>JALAGS010000141.1 GCA_022712315.1 Sphingobacterium sp.
ATTATGAGAGGCTTTATGCTTTTTTTGTTTAGTATGCTGATGGGATGGACCGTTTATGGCCAGACGAAGAGTGTACAGGGAATTCTGAAAGATGATAAGAATCGAATTGTTGCCGGGGCAACAGTTAAGCTGACGTCAAAGTCGGATTCGATGACTACAGGATCTAATATGGCCGGGATTTTTATCTTTGATAAGATCAAAGCCGATACCTTTAAAATTACGGTTTCAAACTTAGGATTTGAACGTTTTGAGAAGGAATTTAGTATTCCCAAAGGAGAGTCAAAGTATATTATCCCAAGTTTGACCTTACAGCAGAACTCACAGATGTTACAGGAAGTCGTTGTCGATGGTGTACCTACGGTTGTTGTGAAAAGCGATACCCTGGAATATACAATGAAAGATTTGAAGTTGCGGGATGGGGCTGTTGCCGAGGATGCGTTGAAAAAATTACAGGGGGTGGAAGTTGATAAAGACGGTAATGTAACAGCACAGGGAGAATCCGTGAAGCGGGTTCGTATTAATGGTAAGGACTTCTTTGGTGGGGATGTAAAGACAGCTACACAGAATTTGCCTGCAAATATTATCCAAAAGATGCAGGTAATTGATGATTACGGAGATATGGCCAATGTCACCGGTAATAAAACGGGTGACTCTGAAAAAGTGCTAAATATCCAAATTGATCCCAAATACAATACCGGACATATGACTACCTTACGGGCAGGCGTTGGAACAGAAGATCGCTATCAGGCAACGGGTATGTGGATGGGAATGCGCGAAGGCGAGCAAATTTCTGTTTTGGGAAATTTAAATAATACCAATGCGCCATTATTTGATTTTAGTACTGTGGGCGGCGGTGCACGTCGGGGGCAAGGCGGTGGCGGCCGTCGTGGCGGTGGCATGTTTGGTGGTTCGGACGGTTTAACTAAAATTGGTTCTATTGGACTGAATTACCGGAAAGACTTTAATGATAAATTGACGGTTTACGGTAGTTATAGTTATAGCCATAGCAACAATACAACACTTTCGCAGCGTTTTCAGGAAAATACACTGCCTAATATCATGCAAACAGATAGTGTTCAATCCAATTCCAATACGATAGGAGCAAGCCATCGTTTTGAAGCAAATGTTGAATGGAAGCCTACAACGAAAGATTATATCAAAATTTCTCCTCAGTTTGGTTACGACAATAGTGATGTGACAACGGGTACCAATTCGCTCACTTACCGTAGTGGCGCATTTAATAATTCACAGGCTCAAGATATTGTTGCAAATTCGACTGCACCGAGATTTGGGATCAGTGGATTGTACAACCATAAATTTAATGACAAAGGAAGAAATGTTTTTGTAAACATGAACTTCAATAATGCAAAAACAACGAAAGATCAAAATGCAATTTTAGATCGATTATTGGCCGATCCAAATAATGCAAATGCTCCTTTAGATTCGATTTATGAAAAGACGATTCTAGAAGCAAATAATAAAAGTTGGAATGGTGGAGCTTCGGTTAATTACACGGAACCGGTTTCTGAAAAGGGAAAAGTGGAATTTACCTATGACTTTAACAAAAATAAGTATGACAATTCGAACAAACAGCAAGGGTTTGATCGGGATGGAAACTTAATTGCAGAGGATCCCAAATTGAACTTTGATTACAATTATGATTATTCCTTCACAACACATAAAATAGGTGCTAACTATTTGTATAGCGGCGATAAAATAACCTATTCCATTGGGGCTGCAGCTCAGCCTTCGCAATTGCGGGGAGATGCGATCAGTTCAGGTTTAGTGGTACCAATTCATAGGAATAATATGAACTGGATGCCGATTGCCCGCTTTGAATATAAATTCTCTAGACAGTCTAATATTTCGGTGAATTATTCTGGAACACCAAATGAACCTTCGGTAACGCAAATCCTGCCTTTCGATATGAGTACAAATCGGACCAGTATCGTGATCGGTAATGCTAATCTGAATCCGGAGTTCAGCCACCAATTGAATGTACGGTTCCGTAAAAATGATTTTCAAAAAGGAAACAACTTTTTTGCGTTCGTCAATGCCGGTTTGACCAACAATAAGATCGTGAGCTTGAGCAAAAGCTATTTTGATGATTTAATGGATTACCAAACGGGTCAAACAAATTCAACTTTAGTTTCCGAAACCCGCTATTTAAATGAAACAAGCGATAAACCGTTTAATGTAAGTTCGTTCTATCACTATGGAAAGTCCTTGAAAGAAAAAACATATAATATTATGTTGATGGGCGGGATATCCTACAATAAAAATATTGGATATGTGTCTACGGAGAAAGATGATAATATTGGTCAAAAGAATGTCGCCCGGAATATTGTATTGAATCAAGGTCTAATGTTTAGATACAATCCTTCGGAGAACCTGGAAATTAATCCAGGGGTACGCTATCAATATAATCATACAGAAAATTCATTGACAAATCGTACGACGAATGTTTCTTCTTGGACACCAACTTTGATTGGCTCCGTTAACATCACAAAAACCACTATTTTCGGAGCGGATCTATCCAAGCAATTCAACAATGGTTATGGTGCCGGTATTAACGCCAATCCTTTTGTCATAAACACTTACCTGGAACAGAAGTTCCTGAGCCAACAACGCGGTACAGTACGTCTACAAGCATTTGACTTGTTAAACCAGCAAACGAATGTTTCTAGAACAGTGAGTGAATCGATGATCACTGATAGCCGTACCAACCGCTTAGGACGCTATTTTATGATTTTGTTTACATACAAGTTCCAAAAATTTGCCATGGGAAATCCAGAGGGCGAAAACAGATTCCCCGGAGGGATGAGACCACCACGTATGTAATCTAAATAATCGGGATATAAAAACGGTCATAGTGATTTCGCTATGACCGTTTTGCGTTTAAAAATGCCTAGTTTTGTGACGACTTCATGCGCCCATACGATTTGAAGATTGAGCCAAGTGGCAAAAAATGTAAGATTATATATTTTTTGTGTTAGGGGAGATGGTCAAGGCTAATGGGCGCACAAAAGTAGATAAACTAAAAGAAGCTACAGCAAGTTTGTACTGCATGGAATACGAAATTATTAGACTTTCAAATGGGATACGCGTAGTATTTCAATATCAGAATTTACCGGTTACACATGTATGCATGGTAATCAATGCGGGGTCTCGAGATGAATCTGCGGGGAAGTATGGCGTTGCTCATTTTATTGAGCATTTGCTGTTTAAAAGGACCGAAAGACGCTCTACACAACAGATTATAAACCATCTTGAATCGGTCGGAGGAGATTTGAATGCTTATACGACGAAGGAATATACCTGTGTCCACGCTTCTATACTTAGGCCTTATTTAGATCGTGCATTGGATCTTTTCGAGGACATCTTTTTTCATTCTACTTTCCCTGAAATAGAAATGGACAAGGAGAAATCCGTGATTGTGGATGAAATGGCTT
Organism: Sphingobacterium sp.; assembly: GCA_022712315.1. Classification (GTDB taxonomy): domain Bacteria; phylum Bacteroidota; class Bacteroidia; order Sphingobacteriales; family Sphingobacteriaceae; genus Sphingobacterium. Next base: position 3,453 of record JALAGS010000141.1, read on the forward strand.
CTTACCTGGATAGTCCAGAAGAGTCAATCGTTGACGATTTCGAAGATCTTATATTTCAGGGGTCTGGATTGGGACATAATATCCTCGGATTGGAAGATCAGCTTCTCGCATTGCAAAAGAACGATATCACCGATTTTATGCGGGCAAATTATGATACCAATGAAATGGTTATTGGTATCACCGGCAATTATACGCTTAAAGAAGTTGAGCGATTATTGCACAAAGTGTTCGGGACGGTGCCTTCAAATACAATAGAACGTCTTCGCAATGATGTCAGCCCAATTGTTGAGCAACATATCGCGATTGCAAAACCAATTAATCAGGTTCATTACATGCTTGGATCTTTGGCTTATGGTTATCGTGACGAGCGTAAGACAGGATTGCTACTTTTGAACAATATGCTTGGCGGCATGGGAATGGGATCTATCCTGAATCTATCTATTCGTGAGAAGTATGGAATTGCCTATACGATAGAATCTAACTATACTATATTCTCGGATACAGGTTTATTTAGTATATATCTTGGTACCGATGAAGAAAAAGTAGAGAAAGCTAAGAAGCTTGTCTTTAAAGAACTTGCTAGGATGTGTGAACAACCGCTTTCTGAGCCAAAAATAAAAAAGGCGAAACAGAAATTCATCGGACAGATTGCATTAACGGAGGAGAACCGGATGAGTATGATTATCTCGGCGGCCAAAAACGTGATGGATTACGATCGGGTTATTTTATTGGACGAAGTTGTTGAAAAAATCCAGGTATTAACCGGTACAGCGTTATTGGAGATTGCACAAGAAGTATTTGATCCGAAAAAAATGTTATCGCTTAGTTTTGTTCCTGAAGAGTAGAAACAGTTGTTTGCAGGATAGATGCCGGCTGCCGGATTTGTCTATTTGCATATAAAAAGCAATTTATCTAAGTTTGCGCTTAGGGGAATTCGTTCTTCTCAACCATTGACTGCCACAGGCGGTATGAGTACCTATGATAATAGCAAATAATGAATAAACAATAAAAGGATGAAGACAGCATATGTATTTCCCGGTCAAGGAGCCCAATTTGTTGGAATGGGACAAGACCTTTATAATTTAAATGATGAAACGAAAGCGTTGTTTGAACAAGCCAACGATATTTTAGGGTTTCGCATTACGGATATTATGTTTTCCGGTACAGACGAGGAACTAAAACAGACTAACGTAACCCAGCCCGCTATTTTTTTGCATTCGGTTATTTTGGCTAAAGCGTTAGGGGAGTCTTTTCAGCCAGATATGGTTGCAGGGCACTCATTGGGTGAGTTTTCAGCTTTGGTGTCAGCTGGTGCATTGAGCTTTGAAGATGGCCTGAAATTGGTTGCACAACGTGCCAATGCAATGCAAAAAGCCTGTGAGCTTCAACCCTCAACGATGGCCGCAATATTAGGGCTGGAAGATGCTGTCGTAGAAGATATCTGTGCTAAAGTTGATGCGGTCGTTGTGGCAGCTAATTATAACTGTCCGGGACAATTGGTTATTTCGGGCTCCATTGAAGGGGTTGACAAAGCCTGTGCTTTGTTGACAGAGGCAGGTGCTAAGAGGGCATTAAAATTAAATGTGGGCGGTGCATTTCACTCTCCATTGATGGAGTCTGCGAAAGTGGAATTACAAGCGGCTATTGAAGCGGTAGATATCCTTTCGCCGAGATGCCCGATCTACCAAAATATAGATGCAAAACCGCAGACAGATCCTGCAGTTATTAAACAGAATCTTATTGCGCAATTGACTGGAGCTGTACGATGGACACAAACGGTACAAAATATGTTGGCCGACGGTGCAACAGCTTTTGTAGAAGTTGGCCCGGGCAATGTATTGCAAGGATTGGTAAAGAAAGTCGATCGTCAGGTACAGACTTCTGCGGCTTCTGTAACCGCCTAAGGATAGAATTCGGTATAAAAAAAGGATCGTATGATCCATTTGTGGTCGGAAGATTTTTCTTCCGACTTTTTTATGCAGATCACAAAATGTAGTGTAAAATATATACAGTAATCTGTTCGGTATAAGTAAGCCTATTTAAATATAAGACAAGGGTATTAAGTTGAGACCTTTTTCGGCCTTTAGTCGGTGCTTGTTCGGTACTTCTTCGGTGCTTGGTCGGAGCTTGTTCGGTTGCGACCGAACAAACACCGTTTAATCTCCGAACAATCTACGTTCAAGATCCGTGTGAATGGCGAACTTGGTAAGCGGCAAATTTGAAGTTTTAAGGCTACTTGTCCTTAAACATCGTATAATGGTCTTTCATGACCTGTAAGACAAAATCATTGGGAGTCATTTTTTCAGGATGTTTGACTTCCATAACCGCTTCAAGACGCTGTACCAAAGCAGTTAAAATTCCTACATCTCTTCTGTCAAAAGCTGTTTGATAGATTTCTTTGACCGAATTAGCATCCTTGTCACTTAATTTGATCACTTGAGGAAATAGAATGGGGTGGTTGTCGAAAGTCTCCTCGTAGATTGTGTCGCTCAATTTTAAGGTTGGCTTGAGACTGATTACAGAAGTTTCTCCGGCAATATCGCCGATGCGTTGCCCATTTTTGGATAACACAATAGAAGTTATGGCAACACCACCCATCGTCATCCAAATATCTACGATCGATAGGCTCCATCTGGACAAGTATTGATAAAAGTTGGCACGAGAGCCGTCGAGTTTGACAACCTTTATCTTCATGATTTTCTTGCCTACTGTCTGCCCGCCAAAAGCAGTTTCGGTAATCAATGTATAAAAAAACGCCGGTAAGGTCAAGGCCATCATAATCCCATAAAACAGATAGGGATCACCACTTTTGATATTGATGCTGTCCAACAGGAAAAAGCAAAAGAAATAATAACAGACTATAATAAAATAATCTATTGCAAATGCGATCATTCTTGAGCCAAGACTGGCAAGATTATATTCAATTTTCACATTTTGTGCTGTATTTATCTCAAGCTTATTCATATGTAAATTATTTGAATTTAATGGCAATATAGGATATCTAGGTCATTTTAGCTCCAATTTGTGCTTTTCAATCATGGATATTTCATATATTTGGTTCAGCCAGTTAAAAAAATTAATGAGAGAAGCATCATTTGTAGAACGAAATAAAGAAAAATGGACGTTAATTGAAAATAATTTGTCAATTAATATGCAGGTTGATCCAGATGAGCTGGCCTCAAATTATATTGAGCTCACGAATGATCTGGCTTATGCACAGACTTTTTATCCTGAAAGTAAGGTAAGGGCTTATCTGAATGAATTGGCGGTGACCGCACATCAGAAAATTTATAAGGATCAGAAAGCTTCCAATAATAAGTTCAAATCGTTTATCAATGAAGAGATCCCGCAGGCGATCTGGTCGATTCGTCGGCCTTTGTTGTATTCCTTCCTAATTTTTACGTTGGCTTCTGTGATTGGATTTTTATCGTCTGTGTATGATATCGACTTTATTCGTCTTATTTTGGGCGATTATTATGTAGATTCGACTATAGAAAGTATAAAAGCAGGAGACCCTGCTGCGGTATATGGCAAGGGCAGCAATTTTGGATCGGCAATCTGGATTACGATTAACAATGTTCGTGTTGCTTTTATGGCTTTTGCTGCTGGTTTATTTTTCAGCGTGGGAACAGGTTACGTTCTTTTCAGCAATGGCATTATGCTTGGTGCATTTCATCAGATGTTTTTTCAGTACGGGGTCATGGGAAAAGCCATGTCCGCAATTTGGATTCACGGTACCATTGAAATTTCCGTAATCATTGTGGCGGGGGGATGTGGATTGGCGATCGGTAATAGTATTTTGTTTCCAAAATCATTTACACGTTTGACCTCTTTTGTCCGCACAGCAAAGATTGCGATGAAAGTTCTAGTCAGTACAATTCCTTTTTTTATTATTGCCGGTACATTGGAGGGTTTTGTAACAAGGTATTATAATGTGTCAATTTGGTTATGCCTTTTGATTATCGCTTTATCCTTACTGGCTATCCTTTACTTTTATGTTATTAATCCTTATCGACTAGCAAAAAGATTTCAATGGAAATAGACTTTGAATTTCAAAAAGAACGGAAGGTGGGGGACTTTATCCAAAGTTTCATAGATCTTTTTAAATTGATCTATAAGCACTTTGTTTCTACTATTTTTGGTTTATCTGCAGTACCACTAGCGGGGATTGCTTTAGTTTACTATTTTCTTTCTACAAAAATCACTTTTTCTGCCAATAGCGATTCATTTGAGGACATAGATGCTTTTACCTGGGCGGGAGTACTCATTTTGGCATTGATCGCGCTGGGATTGTACGTTTATGGCATCTCTATCGAGTATTTTATGCTATTAAAAGAGCGTAAAAGCACCGCATTTTCAGGAACGGAAGTCTTCACGAATTTCAGATCGAACCTCGGTAAATACTTTATGTTTTTGATCGCGATGATATTAGCTTTGATCGTTGTCTTTATTCCGCTGGCAATTGTTGCTGCGATCTGTGCTTTTATCCCCTTCATTGGAAGTTTTGCCATTGGCATATTAGGGTCAATGGTCGGAATATGGTTGTTTTGCTCTTTTCTATTTTACCGGGAAGGTTATTCGGATTTGGGGAGTTGTTTTACAGACGCCTATGTCATGCTGAGCAAAAAATTGATTCAATACGGTATCGCTACCTACATTGTGAATTTTATCTTCCAAATGGCTGTCATGATGATTTCTATCGTGCCACTAATTATCATGGGACTTCTGTCATTCAATTTCTTGGGTATAGATGCCGCATTTTTTGACTCATCCTGGGGGAAATTGCTGATGACAATGGGTGGTTTATTTATTACCTTATTTACCCTATTTCTGTACATGTCTGGTGTTCTGGCCAACGGTATTATTTATGAAACAGCCAAGGATCTCAAATTTGGCGAACGTATCTATGGTATGATCGAAAAGATTGGAGGAAAAGGTGAATAAACTTTTATCTTTTTTCTGCATTGTCTGTTTATCGGTTTTTTATGCCTGCGATCCTAAGCCAAGGAATACGGATGCTAACAGCGATAGAATCGATTCGCTCAATGTGCGGATAGACTCCACCTTGGTGGCAGCCGATTCGGCCGGGGTTGACTCTATTGCAGCTGAAGCAGCGCTGGGGCAACCGGAAAAGGACGAAATTGATATTTGGGACCCGACATTATTTGACTCGATTCCAAAATATACCGAAGAACGTGCATTTAAAATGGATCCCTATCAGGATATCATCAAACGTTACGAGACCGACGATTTTGTCTATTCCGAAAATATTAAAGATCGGGTAGGGGTCTTGCAGCGAATCCTTGCCCGGCTCGCCGAATGGCTAGGTAGTATCATGCCAGATAATCCCTATAAATTTCGGGAAGAGTTTGGGTATGTATTTGCATTTTTGGCTGTTATAGCGTTGGCATTTATTCTCTATAAAGTACTTTACAATAGAAAGCAATATTTTATTAAGCACCATGAAGAGGAGAATGGACTTGACGTTTTAGCGTATGTAGAGCGAAATTTAATGAACAGCAACCTTGATCCATATATTCAGGAGGCTGTTGCACAAAAGAATTATGCACTGGGAATCCGCTATCTGCAGTTGTTGAATATTCAGAAATTGGCGCAAACAGATCATATAAAATGGAAGCAGAGCAAAACAAATGCTGAATTTGCGCAAGAGATTCAAAACGAGGAACTGCGCCGTGGATTTTTGGAATGTACAAGAATATTTGACTATGTCTGGTTTGGTCAATTTGAATTAACCGAGGTTAACTTTAACCAATATCAGGAGTTGTTTCACCAATATCAAAATCAAATTAAATGAAGGGATCGGTAAAATTTGGATTGATATTATTGGGTGTTGTGTTAGTGCTAATTGCCCTTATCGATGCAACGAGTAAGAAACCTATTATTTGGAACCGGACTTTTGATGCAAAGGATAAAAACCCTTTTGGAGCTTATGTGTTACGTCAAGAGCTGAAGCATATCATTGACCAAAAGAATACAACCATTGAGCGACCATTATATGAATATCTTGACAGTGCAAAAAAAGTAGATGCTAATTTATTTTTTTACACATCCTATTTTTCAATGGGCGAAGCGGCAGAAGATAAGTTACTGGATTACGTAAATCGAGGCGGGAAAGCAATGATTGTAGCCGAGGATATTGATCATTATCTGTTGGATTCTCTGGGTGTGGAAACAGATAATTTCTATGGTTATAAAAAAGGCGTAGATATAAAAAGCCAGCTGCGCGTGCGGTTAATGAACGATAACAATAAAATTCACTATGGTAAATCGGATCTGGGTGAAGTATTCAGTAAACTTCCTAAAAATGCGACCATTCTGGGCGCAATAACCTATAAAGAATTTGCGCTGCCTAACTTCGTAGCGGTTCAATTCGGTAAAGGAACTTTTTATCTGCACCTGACTCCTGATTTATTTGGAAATTATTATTTATTGAATTCTGCTTTGCAATATGCTTATGTTGCTAAATCTTTATCACACTTAAATGATAAGCCGCTCGCTTGGTATAATTTTAAGGCGAATGTGGACCAGTATCAGACACCCCTTCGGGTATTGCTAACCAATGATGGTCTTCGGCAAGCCTGGTATGTTTTATTAGGCGGATTGATTCTTTTGCTCGTCTTTCGAAGTAAGCGCGAACAGCGGGCAGTGGCGGTCGTGACGCCGGAACCCAATCTCTCCAAGGAGTTTTGTGGAACCATCGCTACCTTATATTATGAAAATGGTGCACCCGGGAATATGGTTGCAAAAAAAATAGATTACTTTCTCCATGATCTTCGGATCCGATTTCATTTGGATACGCTGAAACTGCGGGAAGATGAATTCAGTGAAGAACTGGCTGAGCGGTCTGGGGTTTCCCTTTTGGAGACACAATCTTTAATTAAGCTGATTGCCCGTATGCAAGATGCTAAACAACATGACTTGGCTGATCTTAAATTAATTAATGATACGATAGAAGAGTTTAAACATAAAGCAAAAATGATATGAGTGACTTCGATAAATATATATCTTTTGAAAACCGGATAGATGTCTCGGTTTTATTCGATAAAATGGCTCAGGTAAAGTCGGAGGTGAAAAAAGTAATCGTTGGACAGGATCAGCTGATAGATATGCTCCTGATCTCGATCTTGGCCTCAGGGCATTCGTTGATCGAAGGACTGCCCGGAGTAGCAAAAACGTTATCGGCAAAATTGATTGCCAAAACGATTCATAGTGAATTCAAGCGGATCCAGTTTACACCAGATTTAATGCCTTCGGACGTAACGGGATCGTCGGTACTCGATCTGAAAAGTAACGAATTTGAATTTCGTAAGGGGCCGATTTTTGCAAATATTGTTTTAATCGATGAGATCAATCGTGCCCCAGCAAAGACCCAAGCGGCACTCTTTGAAAGCATGGCAGAGCAACAGGTTTCGGTCGATGGAACAACCTACAGATTGCCTGCTCCCTTCGTAGTTTTTGCGACGCAAAATCCTATTGAACACGAAGGGACTTATCGGTTGCCAGAAGCTCAGCTCGATCGCTTCTTGTTTAAGATCAATGTGGACTATCCTGAACTTGAACAGGAGCTGGAAATATTAAGGGAACATCATGCCCAAAAAGCGCTGAATAAAGAAGATCAAGTTCAGGCGGTTGTGTCGGCAGCAGAAATCTTAGAATTTCAGAAATTGATCAAATCCATTTTTGTCCACGAGGAGCTGCTGACTTACATTGCACAGGTTATCATAAAGACACGAACAAATCCAAGTTTGACATTGGGAGCATCACCGAGAGCTTCTATTGCTTTGCTGGAATCGGCGAAGGCTTCTGCAGCGGTCAACGGCAGAGACTTTGTCACTCCTGAGGATATTCGAAAGGTCGCATCGGCAGTGCTTGGGCATCGTGTTATGTTGACTCCAGAAAGGGAAATGGAGGGATTTACCACCGCTTATGTCATTGACCAAATCATTAATTCTGTAGAAATCCCAAGATAATGAAGAAACTAAGACAGCTCTTTCTAACAAATCAATTCTTCTATTCGCTATTGGGTATAGCGACACTCTTTACAGTTTCTTTTTTTATTAAGGGCTTGTTGATTGTGGCTTGGATTGTTTTTTGGATCTGGCTGGCTGTGTTGGCTTTTGATTTTATAGTCTTGTTTTCTGGAAAGGGACGAATTGAAATTACGCGTGTATATCCAGAGAAATTGTCGAATGGAGATGAAAATCCAATGAAGCTAATTGTGAGCTCTTTTTATCCATTTGCAACGAAAGTGGATATTTTGGAGGAGTTTCCAGTGCAGCTCCAGATTCGGGATATGGATTTTGAGTCCCGTTTACTTGCCTTTCAGCATTCGGAAATCTCTTTCTCCTTGCGGCCGACACAGCGAGGGATTTATCAGTTTGGTCGTTGTATAGCTTTGGTTAAGCGTTATGGATTTTTCAAAAGAAGGTTTGTTACCAATCAGGATCAGGAGATCCCCTGTTACCCGTCCTATATTCAGCTGAGAAAATATCAGCTTCTGGCAACGAGCAATCGGTTAAATGAGTTAGGGATAAAGCGCATTCGACGTATTGGTTCAGCCATGGAATTTGATCATGTACGGGAGTATGTTCAGGGCGATGATTATAGGCATATGAACTGGAAGGCATCTGCGAAAGTAAAAAAGCTGATGGTCAATCAGTATGAGGAGGAGAAATCTCAGCCGATCTATTCTTTTATTGATTTAGGGAGGGCAATGCGTATGCCCTTCAACGGTCTTACCTTATTGGATTATTCCATTAATGCTGCACTTGTTCTTTCCAATGCGACCATCTTGAAGCAGGATCGGGCAGGGTTATTGACCTTTTCAAAAGATATCAATGTATTTATAGCCGCGGAAAAAAGGAATAACCAAATGCACAAAATTTCGGAAGCACTGTATCAGGTGTCGACCAAATTTGAGGAGTCTGAATTTGGAAGATTATATAGTTATGCCAATGCTCATATCAATAAACGTTCGCTTATCTTTGTCTATACAAATTTTGAAACCTTAGATTCCTTAAGACGCCAGATAAATTATCTGGCGATGTTGAATAAGAGCCATATTATTGTTGTTGTGGTCTTTAAAAATGTTGAAATAGAGGATTTGGCAAAGAGTACGCCGAAAAAGACAATTGACATTTACAATCAGGTCATTGCTGAAAAGTTTATCTATGAGAAACAGCTTATTGTACAAGAGCTGATTCGCAACGGGTTTCAGACAATTTATACTGCGCCTGAAAATCTAACCATCAACTCCATCAATAAATATCTGGAAATTAAGGCACGGGGCCTTATTTAATGATGGAGGTATCTTTGACCGTTACTTTTGTCCAGAGATGCTGATATTTTTCGATAGCCTTCAAATGAATTGGATGTGTCTCGTAGGTGGTAATATCTTTAAGGTCTTTGAAAGTGACGATCAATGTGTAGTCAAAGCTGTTATCGACGACTGGGCGCGGATTTGTTTTTGCCGGAATCCCATAGTTCAATGTTTTGATTACTTCAATTTTACGAAGTTCTTCAAAGAATCCAATGAAATTCTTTTTGTCTTTTTCACTGAGATCTTTTTTTAGCCAGAAATTAACCACGTGCACAATGGTGCTGGGTTGGATTTCCTCATCCGACTGAACTGTATTTGCCCATGTTGGAGCAGTGATGAGCACCATTGGTGCTAGCAGAAAATTACGTCTTTTCATGATTGAAACGGTTTAGAACCATTAAGATACAAAACCTTCGTGATTTCACAAACAACAATAGCGATAAGACCGGGAGAAGAGTTGCTCTGGTTAATAAAGAATGTATATTTCAGCAAACAAAAGAGAAACCCAAAAAGTTCGTCCAAACCGTTTAAGCGTAGAAGATCTGAAGGTACCGTAAAGGGATACTTATAAAGTTTAATAAAAAAGGGACTATCCAAAAGTAGATAGTCCCTTTATATTTTGATGAAAAAATAAGGGGCTTATAAGCCAAACTCCTCTTTCACCTTCTCGATATAATCCAATTTTTCCCAAGTGAAAAGTTCAACCTCGACTTGCTTTTTCTCGCCCGTTGAGCTTTCAAATTCTTTGGTTACTTTTCTTGGTGTTCTTCCCATGTGCCCATAGGCTGCAGTTTCTGAATAAATTGGATTTCTAAGTCCTAGGCGCGTTTCAATTCCGTATGGGGTCATGTCAAATAAATGTGCAATTTTTTCGGCGATCTGGCCATCAGTCAGATTTACTTTGCTCGTCCCATAGGTATTTACATAGATTCCCATAGGATCTTTTACACCAATTGCATAGGAGATCTGTACGAGAATTTCATCCGCAACACCTGCTGCTACTAAATTTTTGGCAATATGACGCGTTGCATATGCCGCAGAACGGTCTACTTTAGAGGGGTCTTTTCCTGAGAAAGCACCGCCACCATGTGCACCTCTACCGCCATAGGTATCTACAATGATCTTACGGCCGGTAAGCCCCGTATCCCCGTGAGGTCCGCCGATAACAAATTTACCTGTTGGATTGATGTGAAACTTAATTTCATCATTAAATAACAATTGAAGTTCTGGTTTCAATTGTGCTTTAACACGTGGAATTAAGATTGTTTTGATATCATGTGTAATTTTATCCAACATAGCTTGTTCGGTATCGAAGTCGTCATGTTGTGTCGAGATGACGATTGCATCAATCCTTTTTGGTTTGTGATCGTCGCTATATTCAAGTGTAACCTGAGATTTCGCGTCGGGGCGCAAATACTTTATTTCGTCATTTTCGCGACGCAATTCTGCCAATTCGTAAAGCAGACGATGCGATAAGTCTAATGCCAAAGGCATAAAATTTTCGGTTTCGTTGTTTGCATAACCAAACATGATACCCTGGTCACCCGCGCCTTGTTCTTGTCGTGTCTTGCGGTCTACCCCTTGGTTAATATCAGCAGATTGCTCGTGAATCGCTGACAATACACCACAAGAGTTTGCTTCAAACATGTATTCAGATTTGGTGTAACCGATCTTTTGGATAACCGAACGGGCTATTTTCTGAACATCGAGGTATATGTTTGATTTAACTTCCCCGGCCAGGACAACCTGCCCAGTCGTTACGAGCGTTTCAATAGCGACGCGTGAATCCTCGTCCCATGCTAAAAAATTGTCTATTAGTGCATCTGAAATTTGATCCGCAATTTTGTCCGGATGCCCTTCAGAAACAGATTCCGACGTAAATAAATAAGCCATGCTTTACGTAATTTTTAATATTGGATTTGCGCTAGAATGAAATAACAGCAAAGTGATAAGAGCCGTGATAGCGAAGGGTTTTTAGCACTTTTTTACTGTGGTTGCAATCTCCTTGTCGTTGCTTGTAATGCAACAGCACGCAAATCAGTCCACATTCTATTTTTTGTGCGACAAAGCTACGATACTTTAAGGAGTATTTAAAATCAAATTTATATTTTAACTTTTAAAAGCTTATGTAATCGCTTCAATAAGGATAAAGATTACATTATTTTAAGAAATTGGTAATTTCCGCTATCTTTGGATATGTCAGAACGTAAACAAATATTGTTTGTTATTAATCCTATTTCAGGAGGAAAAAATAAAACTTCCTTTAAAAAACAGGTGCTGGATGTGCTTGATCTGCAGAAGTTTGACCCTACCTTCCAACAAACCGCCAGACCGAATCATGCTTATGAAATTGGACTGAAAGCGATCAAGGAAGGCTACGATGCGGTCATAGCTGTCGGTGGTGATGGGACGATTAATGAACTGGGCTCTGCTTTGGTTGGATCTGGGATTCCATTGGGAATTATTCCGGAGGGCTCCGGCAACGGTTTGGCGCTCTACTTGGGCGTGCCGATGAATGAAGCCGCGGCTATCCGCCGGATAAATCGTTTTGAATCAATTGAGGTGGATTGTGGTGTAATTAATGATAGAAGGTTTTTTAATATTGCCGGTTTAGGTTTTGATGCATCCGTGAGTGAAAATTTTGCCAATGAAAATATTCGTGGACCCTTGGGCTATATGAAGTCGGTTTTTAATGTGCTCAGTAAATACCAGCCTGCACATTACAAATTGACGATTGATGGAAAGGTCTACGAAAGACAAGCCTTTATGATCAGCGTGGCGAATTCTCCTCAATATGGGAATAACGCCTATATCGCGCCACAGGCTTCGGTTAACGATGGTATCCTAGATGTCTGTATTGTGCACAAATTTCCACTTTATATTCTGCCAAAGATGATTTTTCATCTTTTTAATAAATCGGCAGATCAATCCAGTTATGTCGAGATTATCCCCGGAAAAAATATACAGATTGAGGTCGACAAGATTTCACCTGTTCATGTGGACGGTGAACCGATCGAACTTGGGGATAAATTAGCTATTTCCATTATGCCGAAGGCATTAAAGATAATTTGTTAAGATTATGAGTAAAAATAAAAAACAATCCTACGAAGGCGTTGTATATTCGACAGATGGCAGCTTCAATTATCAGCTTGCTGATTTTTTTCAGGAAGAGGATACTTTACCTATCAATCAACAAAATTTGAAAGTACAGCTTGATCGGAAAATGCGCAAGGGGAAAGTTGTTACGTTGGTTACAGGTTTTGTTGGAAAAGTGGAAGATCTGGAGAGTTTAGGTAAATTGTTGAAACAGAAGTGTGGAGTTGGTGGAACAGTGAAAGATGGCGAGGTCATTATTCAGGGAGAGTTTAAACAAAAGATCTATGATTTGTTACTAAAAGAGGGGTATCGCGTAAAATTAGTTGGTGGTTAAACAAGTATATCAAGGATAATAGTGGTAAATCTAATGAATTGTTTATTAGGCAAGTATGCTTTGAGTGGAGCTTGTTGAGTTGTTTCAAAACATGAGTAATCACTTACTTTTTGTCGTCTAAAATCCTTGATTTTCTTGCATATCAAAAAAAAAATGGCTTTCATTGTAAAATAATTATTGCGAATAAGCGATTTAGCATAGAGCAATAATGATTATATAACGGGAAC
>JALAGS010000142.1 GCA_022712315.1 Sphingobacterium sp.
CAGTTAAGAAAATAAAAATATGAGATATGGAAAATAAAATATTAGGATTACATCATATTACAGCGATAGCTGATGATGCAAAACGAAATCTAGATTTTTACACAAAAGTATTGGGCATGCGCCTGGTAAAGAAAACCGTCAATTTTGATGATCCCGGCACTTACCACTTTTACTTTGGCAATGAACAGGGCGAACCGGGAACTATCCTTACTTTTTTCCCTTGGGAAGGTATCGGAAAGGGCACATCGGGAGCAGGTATGGCTACCCACATCGGTTATGCTGTACCACATGGCAGCCTCAATTTCTGGAAAAATCGTTTGGGTGAACATCAGGTAGCCTTACAGGAACGTGAGATTTTCGGAGAGAAGCTTATTTCCTTCCAAGATCCTGACGGTTTACAGATTCAGTTTATTGAAACGGATGATAATAGAAAGCCCTGGACAAGCACTGACGTCAATTCAGCATATGCTTTAAGAGGATTTCATAATGTGACTCTTTCGTTAAAAGAAGCTGATCCGACGGTAAAGGTATTGACAGATATTTTGGGTTATTCGATCCAAAAGCAGGACAACGACCATTATCGATTGGCTACCGATAGTATTGATACAGCTAACATTATTGACATTATTGCAGACAGAAATTTACCATACGGCAAAAATGCAGCGGGTACAAATCATCATATCGCATTTCGGGTAAAGGACGACAATATATTGATGGAGTATCGCGAAAAAGTACTTTCAGCAGGATTAGATATTACACCAAAAATAGATAGAGATTACTTTTTCTCGCTCTATTTTCGTGAACCGGGAGGTGTCTTGTTTGAGATTGCTACGGACAATCCAGGATTTACAGTAGACGAACCGCTATCTAGTTTGGGCACGTCACTTAAATTGCCGAAACAATATGAAAGCTACCGTTCGCAGATTGAAGAGACATTACCAAAAATAGATTAACTGGGTTACATAAACATTATTTAACAGACAATAAAGTTATGGAAAGAACTGAAATTGTATTAGACAAAAATCAACGTGGAGAGCTCCAATTATTCTCCGATGAACGTAAAGCAGGTTTAATGAGCATCGCTATCATTGATGGTAATCTAGTAGTTTACCATACAGAGGTTGACGAAGCCTATGAAGGCAGGGGATTCGCAAAAGTACTTCTCGAGAAATTGGTTTCTCATGCACGCGAAAACAACATGAAAATTGTTCCGCTATGTCCTTATGTAAATGCGCAGTTTCACCGTCATCCGGAGCTATATCAAGACGTTTGGTTCAAAAAAACAATATAAATTGCCATAAAAGGAAAGGACAAAATGAGTCATTCAATAAATATTAAAACAGCTGGTCAAAATTTAGAACAGGCAAAGAAAGCGATTATCATGATCCATGGTCGTGGCGGGAGCGCCGAAGATATCCTTGGTATGTCATCCTATCTTCATGTCGATAATTTTGCGCTGCTTGCCCCGCAAGCAGAAAATCATAGCTGGTACCCCTATTCATTTATTGCGCCGGTACAAGAAAATGAACCCTGGTTGAGCTCGGCAATTGATCTTATCGAACATACTGTCAAACTAGCTTTAGACAAGGGTATTCTAGCCGAAAACATCTATTTTTTCGGGTTTTCTCAGGGTGCCTGTCTAACACTCGAATATCTTGCACGACATGCGCGGCACTATGGTGGTGCGGTGGCAATTATTGGTGGCGTTATCGGCGAGGAAATTAACCGGGACCACTATGCAGGTGATTTTGCGCAAACTCCGGTTTTTCTGGGGACCAGTGATCCTGATTTTCATGTTCCGCTGGAACGTGTCCAAGATACAGCATCCATCCTGGAGCAGATGAACGCCAATGTAAAATTAGTTGTCTATCAAAATGCAGGACATACGATCAATCGCGAGGAAATCGATCTAGCAAATGAATTTGTCTTTTCAGAAATATAAGTATCCTAACTTGGTTGCTGATTTAAATCATTACGCAGCAACCAAGTTAAAGACCTTATACTTTTGGGTATTTATAACCATTGTGATAAACTGAAGCCAAATACTTATTTGCTTTTTGGTCCGTAAAACGTTGTTTATCTTTATCCCAATAGAGTTTTTCTCCCGTTCTAAAAGCAATATTTCCCAGCTGCGAAAAGATCGCTATATGAGCTCCTGCTTCAATTGGAGCATGAAGCAACTGCGGATTGCGTTGCCGGATAGCATAAACAAAATTTTCCATATGTTTATCCAGCCCATTATCTAAAGATGGTTGCATTGGAACCGCTTCCATTCTTCCTTTTTCGGGAATCACCTCCCATCCGCCACGGTTCAAGACTAACGTACCGTTGTTACCAATAAATGCCACACCGTGATTACGGTTGTAAGGGCCGAGATCAATTCCTTTGGCATGCTCCCATTGGATATTGAAGCCATCAAATTCATAAACAGCTGTCATCGTATCGGGTGTCTGACCAGCATCGTCCGGAAATGCAAACTTTCCTCCTGAAGCCATAATAGACTTCGGATCAGAGACTTTCATCCCAAGTAAAGCATAATCCAGCATATGTACACCCCAATCGGTCATCAAGCCACCAGCGTAATCCCAAAACCAACGAAAGTTAAAATGGAATCGATTCGGGTTGAATGGTCTTCTTTGTGCAGGCCCCAGCCATTCGGTATAATGTACGCCAGTAGGAACAGGCTCATCCGGCTGTACGGGAATGGCACTTTTCCATCCCTGGTAAGACCAGGCCTTGACGAGCCTTATTTTACCCAATTTACCAGAATGAACAAAATCAATAGCATCTTTAAAATGCTGCTGGCTCCGTTGCCATTGCCCAACTTGTACAACAGCCTTATTTTTCTTTGCCGCCTGAACCATTAATTGACATTCCAAAATGGAGTTACCAATAGGCTTTTCAACATAAACATGCTTTCCGGCATTCACAGCATCTACCATCTGCAGACAATGCCAATGGTCTGGCGTTGCTATAATGACTGCATCCACGTTGGTACTATCAAGCATCTTTCTATAATCTATAAACGTTTCGACATGGATGTTTCTTTTTTGAAGTTCTTCAACCCGCTTACGGAGAATATTTTCGTCCACATCGCAAAGCGCGGTACAGACGACCCCATCGTTCTTCAACAGTGCATTTAAATCAGACCAGCCCATTCCATTGACGCCTATTAATCCAACTCGGATGGATTGATTTAAAAAATTTGACCCTTTGGCTTTTAAAAAAAATGATGATGCAGCTAAAACGGAAGATGTTTTGATAAAATCTTTTCTATTCATTGAACATTGGTTTAAGTTTTGTTTTTGCCGAATATCATCCAAGTCCCCAATACAAATAGAATCGATAGTCGTCTTAGATGAATGTCCTTCTAATAATCGTGTTGTGATTAAAAAGCAAATTATTCCGATGAAAATACAAAAATGAATTTAGGTGCTTACAAAAAGCATTGTAAAATATATATAGACAAATACAGGGAAAACACCAAAACAAACTAAAAAAAATGGTCGAGTTAGAATTACTCGACCATACATCTACCTATGAAAAACATGCCCTTGGGAGGGGC
>JALAGS010000143.1 GCA_022712315.1 Sphingobacterium sp.
ACACGAAGTAATTATTTTATTATTTTTTACAAAAAAACTTACAATTAATCGATATGGAGCAACAACCTAATCTGTCAAATCGTATAACAAATAGTTCTCGTATCCTCGATAGAAGCAAAATTTCACATAAGCATATTCGTTCAACAATGGCATGTTTTATCTACATTATGTTAGCAGAAATGTTATGAGATGGCCTAGATAAAGAACAAGCTTATACAGAAATGCGCAATCAAGTTATCCACTTCTGGGATGAAATCGACTTTCCCAAAGCAGAAAGATGCCATTCTCACAATGTCATTCTTCATGATATTAGGAATAAAGCTGAAAAGGAACTGAAATCCAGTGGATACGTAATCGATAGTTTAGAATGAAGCCTATGATATTTTTTGGAAAAAGAAAATTATAGAGACACTGTTTTAGGTATTATTAATCTTGGAGGGGATACAGGTACCGGAGCAGTCATCGCTAGAGGACTAGCAGGTATATATTATGGTGAGAAATCAATTCCTAGAAACTGGTTAGTAAATTTGGCCCGTTACGAAGACATTAACAACTTAATCAATGCACTGTTAGCCAGCTAACAATGCATTGATTCAAAAGGGCTGTCCTTTGCCTGTTTCGACATAGAGCTCCAAACTTTTCACAAATTGTCTCCATCCGTCTATGCAAATTGCATAACATTCAATTTCAGGTTGTAAGCCAATATGTTCGAGTTGCAATACGGTTCCATTTTCCATTTCAATGATATTCCAAACGATCATTGTACCAATCCATTCCTTTTGATTTTTCAATCCAGGAACGGCAATCAATGAATCTTCAACATACCAAACAACTTTTTCATTTTCATGTAATTCTTCCACCCGTATTGTTTTATAAATCTGATCCCCAAAGCGCACGGTAAACCGATCGTTTTTACTGTCTGCAGACCCTTCAAACAGTGTTGTCCACCAAAATGGTATTTCGTCTGTCAAAGCCTTAAATACCTGACCTGCTGATCTGCTCAGTTGAATTGTTTGACTATAATTTTCTATTGTCATCATATATTTTCTTTGAATATGACATAACGGTCTCGATTTTCCCTTATGATTCACAAACACGAATTTATAGATACATTTTCCATTTGATCTTAGCATAAGACAAGTTTTTATTTTTTCATCAGGACAGTGCATGACGGATACTTCAGATTTATTACGGATAATAGCTATATTACTTTTATATTCCAACAACAGGTTACTAATCAAATCTTAAACCATCCATGAAGACTGTGTTCCAAAAATCAGGAATATTAGGATTTCTGATCATAATGAGTCTCTCTGCCTTCGCACAGAAACTCGGTGTAATTGACCTTAAGGTAGAACATCTAAAGGATCCATTGGCCATTGAAACCGCAACTCCGAGATTGAGCTGGAAAATAACTTCTACCGAAAAAAACACACAACAATCTGAATATGAAATTAGGGTCGGAACTAACAAAACTTCATTAAGTAAGGGAAAAGATCTAGTTTGGAAAAACCACACCGTCACTGACCAATCTATATGGATTGATTATGCGGGGTCTCCTTTGCAGTCAAAGAAAAAATATTTCTGGCAGGTCCGGGTGAAAGATAATCATGGGAACAGATCAGCGTGGTCCACGATTGGATTCTTCCAAATGGGAATGGCTGCCTCTGATTGGCATGCCCAATGGATCACTGTGTCTGGAAAGGACACTTCGGCCCGCAGTCCGCTTTTCAGAAAGGAATTTACACTGAAAAAAAAGATAAAGTCTGCCATGGCTTATATTACAGCAAAAGGGCTGTATGAAGCCAAGCTAAATGGCCTCCGTATAAGTGACACCTATTTTGCTCCGGGATGGACCAGTTACAAGAATCAGCTGCAATACCAAGTTTACGATGTTACCTCATTGCTGACAGTTGGTTCCAATGTGATTGGTGCAAGTCTTGGTAATGGCTGGTATAAAGGTCGTATTGGATTCGGAAACCAACATAATTTTTATGGCGACACACGTGCACTGCTTTTGCAGCTTGAAGTAGAATATACAGATGGAACAAAGGAAACGATAAAGACGGATGAAAGCTGGAAATACACCTATGGGCCGATTATCGCTTCGGACATTTACGATGGTGAGCGCTATGACGCAAGAATGGAAATTCCTGGTTGGGATAGTACTGGATTTAAAGAAGATAACAAATGGACGGCAGTAGGATTAATGAACAAAGGAATAGAAAAACTTATCGCTATGAGCGGTCCTCCTGTAAGGAAACACGAGCAGTTTAAAGCCCTTCGGGTTTTCAAAACACCAAATGGAGATACTGTTGTCGATTTTGGCCAAAATTTGGTGGGCTGGGCTACGTTGAAATCGCAAGGTCCTGCCGGGACAAAGATTACACTAAGTCATGCTGAGGTGCTTACAAAGGAAGGCAATTTCTATACGGAAAACCTGCGATCCGCCAAGGCCCAAAACAGTTATATTTTAAAAGGAGGAGCCGAACAAATATTTGAACCGCATTTTACTTTTCAGGGTTTTAGATATGTGAAAGTCGAGGGCTATCCTGGAGAATTAAACGTCGAGAACATAACCGCTGTTGCCCTTTATTCAGATATGCAGACAACCGGCAAATTTGCAACTTCCAATCCCCTGATCAACCAATTACAGCACAATATTCAATGGGGACAAAAGGGGAATTTTTTAGATGTACCTACCGACTGTCCACAACGCGATGAGCGTCTAGGCTGGACAGGTGATGCACAAGCTTTTGCCAATACGGCGGCTTACAATATGGATGTCGCAGGGTTCTTCAGCAAATGGCTAAGAGATGTGAAGGCTGATCAACAGCCCAGCGGCCTCATTCCACACGTCGTACCGAATGTGCTCGGGGCCAACGATGGTGCTTCAGCCGGTTGGGCCGACGTATCCACAATCATCCCTTGGGATATGTATGTCGCTTACGGAGATCGCAGTGTACTGGAAACACAATATGAAAGTATGCAAAAATGGGTGAATTATATTCGTTCTGTAGCGAAAAATAATCTTTGGAATTCAGGTTTTCATTTTGGAGACTGGCTTTTCTACCGTCCGAATGACGATAATGATGGAAGAGCTGCTGTAACAGATAAATATCTCATCGCACAGACCTTTTATGCCCACTCGACACAACTACTGATTAATGCCGCGGAGGTCCTAGGTAAAAAAGAGGACGCTGCGAAATACAGGGCATTACTTTCTGACATCAAAGCAGCTTTTGCAAAGGAGTATATGACCTCAACTGGCCGGTTGGTATCCAGTACACAGACAGCTTATGTATTGGCACTGCAATTTGATATGCTTCCCGAAGAACTCCGGGCTGCATGTGCCGATCGCCTTGTTGCCAACATCCGTGACTATGGCAACCACCTCACCACCGGTTTCTTAGGCACCCCCTATATATGCCATGTCCTGACACGATTTGGTTACAACGATGTTGCATACGACCTGTTGATGCAGGAGAGTTACCCATCGTGGCTCTATCCCGTAAAAATGGGTGCCACCACCATCTGGGAACGGTGGGACGGTATTAAACCCGATGGTTCGTTTCAAACTCCAGACATGAACTCCTATAATCATTACGCCTATGGTGCCATTGGTGACTGGATGTATCGAACCATAGCAGGAATTAATTCCGTAGCTGCTGATCCGGGTTATAAAACTATTGTTATAGCCCCAAAACCAGGTGGTAAATTAACTAAAGCCTCGGCAGAACTTGAGACGCTATATGGCACCGTGAAATCGGCTTGGGTGCTAGAAAATAACATACTGAAATTGAATGTCACTATCCCTGCCAATACAAGGGCAAAAATTGTCCTGACAGATTCCAACCATGAGATAGGTTCGGGTACCTACCATTTTGAAAGCAGCATCAAATAATCATAAAAGGAGCTATCAAAAAAAGTCAAGTTAAATCCTTTGAGAATTGGATATTTGAAATAATGCTCCTAAACAGTTATGCTCTGCCCATGTATCACGGAAATACTGTAATGCTTTGATGGTATGTTAGTAGTTAGATTACTCAACATTGGTTTACTGGAAACAACAGCTATAACATTTGAGAAATGTCATACCAGATATAAGTATCAAACACAGGTAGCATTTCCTCTGTTATGAATAGTTTAAACCACTTTTTTAGCAAAAAACAAAAACGAACAACTTATGATTTTGATGAGGCTTCATTTTGAATTCACAGCATTTTTATATAGTTTTAATATCAATTTTGTTTCTTTAAACCGAGAAAAAACCTATGCATTTTGCAAAATCCGTCACAGACCAAGGTATTATAATGAAAAAAATATGGTTCTTCATTTTATTTTTCTGTTTCAATTGTTTTATCGCTATTGGACAGGATGCAATAAAAATAAGTCATCTTCCTTTTATTCAAGGCTTAACTGAGCAATCTGTTTCCATTATCTGGACGACAGACAAACCCGCTACAGGTTGGGTTGAGTTAGCACCGGATGACTCCAGTCACTTTTACTTTAAAGAAAGGCCAAAGTATTACGCCGCTGCCTACGGTTTTAAAAAAGTAGGAACACTGCATCAAGTCACATTGACCAACTTAAAACCCGGAACTCGTTACCGGTATCGTGTGTATAGCCAGGAAGTCCTCAAGCATGTTGGAGTGAATGTACAATATGGAAAGGTAGTGGCCAGCGATGTCTATCAAAAAGCGCCCCTATTTTTTAAAACCTTTGGCATTGCTAAATCTACTCATTTTACGGTTGTCAATGATATTCACGAACGCAACGAGACTCTCGACAAGCTGCTGGATATCGGCGATCTAAAGACAAGTGACTTTGTGGTCTTTAACGGCGACATGGTAAATAATTTACTAACTGAAGCACAGATGTATGAGGGGTTTATGGATACCGCTATCAAAAGATTCGCCAGCGAAAAACCAATGTTTTATGCAAGAGGAAATCATGAAACACGGGGGCCTTTTGCCATTGAATATCCCAAGTATTTCCCAACGCCAACAGGTAAACTATATTATCAGTTTAGACATGGAAATACAGGTTTTATCGTTTTAGATTGCGGTGAAGATAAACCCGACACCGATATAGAATATAGTGGTATCGTGGATATGGATAATTATAGAAGCGAACAGGCAAGCTGGTTGGAACAAGCTGTTGAAGATCCTTCTTTTAAAGAAGCTAAGTACAAAATTGTAATCTGTCACATGCCCCCTTTTGGTGGCTGGCACGGGGAACAAGAAATTTTGGAGAAATTTGTTCCCATCCTCAATAAGGCAGGGACACAGATCATGCTCTCGGGTCATTTACACAAACACATTATCAAGGAAGCAACAAATACCGTACAATTTCCAATTATTGTGAACTCCAACAATAATGTGCTACGCGTGGATCTAAATGATGAAAAAGGGATTTTTAGAATTCTCGACCAGCAAGGAAAAATGGTCGATCAGGTGGTCATCAAACCGTTAAAATAAGTTATAGTGTTTATCGCCAATGAAAACAGCAGATAAATTTATAGCTGCTGAAACGAAACAAGGGCGATATATCCTTTATTTATATTTTTAACATTCTACAAATTATGGTAAATTCATACCAATGAATACGATCTCGATTGAATATTTGACGACAACCGAGCTTGACAAAAATGAAAAAGTTGCGATAATGAGCCTATGGAACGAAGAATACCCTGTAGCCTTAGCACATTCTAGCCTATCAGACTTTGAATACTATTTAGAAAGCCTGGCCCAACCGCAACACCTCCTTATCAGACAAAATAAACAAATCGTGGGTTGGGCGTCTAAATTTGACCGTGATGCAAAACGCTGGTTTGTAATCATCCTGTCAAGTTATTTACACAAAAAAGGAATAGGCTCAAATTTACTTGATAGATTGAAATGTGAAGAAATGGAACTGAACGGCTGGGTGATTGATCATCACAGGGAGAAAAAGCTCAACAATTGCTTGTATAATTCACCATTAGGTTTTTATTTAAAAAATGGATTTGACCTCGAAGCTAGTCAACGTCTCGAGACTTCTAGTCTATCTGCTGTAAAGATAAGATGGACAAGACAATAATGCAGGAAACCTAATCATTAATTAGAGGATTGATATAACGATTTCAGATACACGAGGTAATAAATAATGATCAACTTAAAACCACTCTCTCTTGACGATGTCTCACCATTTTATGAATGGATCAATGATGATATGTCTATTAAATATTCGCTTTCACTTTTTCAATCATTGCACACAAAGGATCAAATCGACCAGTGGTTTCATGCGGTTATCAATGACTCAACAAATTTTAACCGGGGAATTTTCCTGAACGACTCAAATAGATTGATAGGCTATGCTGGCATTTGCAATATTTCCAACGCAAATAGATCTGGTGAGTATTTTATCTTTATAGGAGATCGTCAAGAGTGGGGAAAAGGAATAGGTTCAGAAGTCACTAGATTAACCTTACGCATGGGATTTGAGGAACTAGGGCTCCACAGGATCATGCTCACCGTATCCGAGCCAAATTATGCAGCGATAAAAGCGTATGAAAAGGCAGGCTTTAAACTCGAAGGGAGAATGCGTGAGGCCTGCTTTAGAGACAATCAATTTCACGATAAGCTATTCATGTCAGTTTTGGAAGAAGAGTGGCTCAACGAAGTACAGCTAAGTGTAAAATGAAATTAAACACCGTATAGCCAGGCTACTCCTTTGAATAGACAGTTTTTGGATACAGCTTCTTAAAGGCGTTGTAGACGGCTTGGTGTATTACTGTGGAATGCAATTCATCAGGCATATAGTCAAACACAAAATGAATCTGCTTATTGCTTTTAATGACCTCAGATAGCGCTTTAGACTCATTATACATTTTTAAATCTTCTTCTCTATTGGGTACACCGAGGTAAACATTTATATTATTTTTCAAATTACGTTGTAGGAGCTTGTCCGCATTTTCCAATAAAAACTCATCTCCCCACCACAAACTTGGACTAATAATTATGTAATCATTAAATAGTTCGGGTTGTTTCAATAATATTTCTACGGAAAAGAGCCCCGCTAGTGATTCTCCTATCAAAGTCTGTTTTCCGTTCGATTTATAATTGCCACTTATATAAGGGATCAATTCATTTTTTATGAATGCCCTATATTTTTCAGAACCGCCATAAGAAGGAAAATTAGCTTTCTGAAAGCCTTCCTTTTCTATAAAATCTGTATTTTTAACAGGGAAGGTAAAATCTCTTCTTCGCGTATTCCCGCCTATCCCAACAACAATACTCTGTGGGAATCTGTCGATCCAGGGCTGCGTAACGAAACGTACAATACCTGCAATATGGAAAAAATCTTCATCAACTCCGCCATCAAGAACGTATACGATAGGATACCGAACAGAGTCACTTGGATTATAATTATCAGGCAGACAAATATTGATCGTTCGATTTTCCCCCAGAATATTTGAATGCAATACTTCTGATATACCAATTGATAATGGCGTTCCTTTTTGCGCAAAACAAGCTGCGTTAAAAATATGGAGCATAAAAAAAAGGAGCATTCTATTACCTATCATATTGATATATTTTGCTTTAACAATGGACATGTGACTAATCTTTTGGAATCGTCAGCTCAGACATAACAACTTAAAGTTTGTAGATAGCAACGTTCAGCAAATCACAGCCGTGAATTTACAATGAAAAATAAATATAATCGATAGGTTTTTGTTTTTAGCGAATGATTAGACAATTCTTTCACAGCGATAGCCCCACTCAAACATCTTTCTAACGATGCTGTTGGTCTCGATTTCCAATTGCGAAGATTCGACCCGGAGAATACGTTCCTCGTCGTCAAGATCGAAGTTAATTTTATAAGAAGAAAACAAGCTGACAAGAGTTGCAACGATCCGCTGTGCATCTTTCATTCGATAAACATTAGTTTTAAATATTTCGACTCGTTTCATTAGATCTGATTAAATTCTGTTCAAGATATATTGTGCTAGTTCAATTTCATTTACTGATCCTAAACTACAATACGATTCGTACAACGGCTACAAAGTTTAGATAAACACTACAAAAAAATCGGTAAGTATATGGAATTAAGCGGTAAACATCTGGTTACTATTTAACGACTAAATTGTAACTGTTCATAAATCCCTGAATAAGCTCAGGTAGATTCAGCAATAGAAATACACAGATGACAATAGCAAGAATGGCATAAAAAAACCACGATGAACTTTTCTTTTTCATAACAAACTATTTTAAGTTTAAAGATATAGGCTACAATCTACGACGCTATAGAAAAAAGAAACAAATAGACAACATAGCATATCCACTTGATCTTCCTATATAGTTCAATATATGAAAATTAATCTATATAACAATAAAATAATTTTAGAAAATATATCTTTCAAAATAATCTATAAAAGATTCATTAAAGAAAAGTCATTCACCATGCAAAATCTTTGGAATCCGTATATCCTTGAATTTTATCCTGTCGTATTTTTTTTAGGGGTGTACTGATGTTCATCGTGCTATTAACTTGTAACTTGTACTGGATTTTTGTATTCACGGTTGTAGCCGTCCCTTCTTCGGATTTCAACCCGCTAAAGAAAGTGCTCACTCCTACTACGGTTAAAATTGCTAATGAATTAAAGAAGTGTATCATAAATAAAGATTGAATAGTTTACCAATTCAATTTCAGGAAACAGACTTTAAAACACCACAACTTTTCGGCAAACAAACCGTTTCAATCGGTAAACAACAGACTTTTATCTATTAACCGATCTCTTATTACTATTAATGCTTAAGTACAAGGGTCCATTTAAATTTCGAGTTGACCATATATAAAAAAAATTTATAACCTTGTAATCAACGAATATTTTGGAAGAATTTGATTTCAAACATAATTTTATTATGACTATCAATAAGTTATTGCCTGAACAATTATTCAAAGATCCTTTGTTTTGGAGTGTACTTCTACTTAACCTGCTCATTGTTTACCTCTATGCTGATGATGCTGTGTATAATTATAATATCGTTTTTGCACAGGCACTACAGACTTTCGCTTATGGCATTTCGCATTACTTTCTGTTAAAAGATACACCAATCAGGTATATTGTAAAAAAAGTAAGACTCAATCGTACACGAAAAAAAACAGATAAAAACAGGAAATCATTTGGCACTTATGTGGAAAAGGATGAAAAAGGTAACACAACCTATGCCTTGATATTTCTTATATTACTCTGCTTCATGACATTATTTTTAGTCATTATTGTATTTTTTATCAACTGGAAAACTCATGGTGGATCCCTTGTCTTCCAGATTTCCGATTTTTACACCTCTGTTTGGGCAATCTCGAATGCATTTTTTTATTATAAAAGCAACAAAAAACGACTGACTCACTCCAATGAAAATCCAAGCGAACTAATTGCAATACCGTTTTTTAAACTCTACATCCCTATATTTTTGATGTTTTCAGGTTATATACTCTTAATGAAAGTCATCGGTGATTTAGTTAGTTTTATATTTTCCAACCCTAAATATTGGAAACCAGAAAATGTGACCAACAACGAAAACAGATAATCTTGCCAATGAACTGGCAAGTCTTTTATTCACAGAAAAATGTTTTAACGATTGTCTTGACTATGCAAAAAAATAGTTGGCTATACGCAACAAAAAGTATGTGTCCAATATTAAGTTTTCTTTAATTTTAATATAAACTCTTTAGTCTGATTGCTCAATTTCGTAAATATGTCCCATGAAAAGAATAGGATCATTCATCTTGACTACTTGCCTGTTTGCAACGTCGCAACTCACATTTGGTCAAAATAACGCGCAAAGCAAAATTAGTGCTAGTTTGGAAAACAGCAAAGTTGGATTACCGAATGGCTGGACATTAACTCCTGTTGGAAAACAGATCGAACTAGGAGACTTACCTTTGAATTTAGTGATCAGTCACAATAAAAAGTTTGCCGCTGTAAGTAATAATGGACAAAGCACCCAAACAATAGATTTAATAGATCTAGCTTTACAACGAAAAATAGATAGTATTGAAATCCCAAAATCATGGTATGGATTGGCCTTTTCGAGCAATGACAATACGCTTTACGCTTCAGGAGGGCATGACAATATGGTTAGAATATATACTGTCAAGAATGGAAAAATTACCTCAAGAGATTCTATTCTTCTCGGCAAACCATGGCCTAATAAAATAGGGATTGCCGGGTTGGCAGTTGATGACAAAAAGCAACAGCAACTATATACCGTTACCCGAGAGGATAAAAAGCTGTATATCGTAGATTTAAAAACCAAAGCGATCAAAGCAACCTATGATTTAGGAGCAGAGGGTTATGCCTGTCAGTTAACACCTGACGCGAAACAACTTTACATTAGTGTCTGGGGAGGAGAAAAGATTTTAGTGTGGGATGTAAAGCAAAACAAGATAACCAAAGAAATCTCTGTCGGAAACCACCCGAATGAAATCACTTTTAGCAAAAACGGTAAATGGTTTTTCGTCGCTAACGCAAATGACAACTCTGTTTCTATTATCGACACCAAACGAGGTATAGTGGTAGAAACATTAAATGCTGCATTATATCCTAATGCCCCAAGCGGATCGACGAGCAATGGGGTTGCTTTATCTGCAGATGACAAAACACTTTATATCGCCAATGCAGACAACAATTGTTTAGCAGTTTTTGACGTAAGTAATCCTGGCCGATCTATTTCAAAAGGATTTATCCCGGTTGGCTGGTATCCAACCAATGTAAAAGTAGTTGATAGAACAATTTTAGTCACCAATGGTAAAGGCTTATCATCCAAAGCCAATCCACAAGGCCCTAATCCGACAGACCAAAAGGAAAAAGTCGATCGTCATGCAGGCGACCTCAACAAGCCAAAAGATATACAATATATTGCCGGCCTTTTTAAGGGAACTCTCAGCTTCATACCTGATCCTAAACCGGAAGAACTAGCACTATATTCGCGCGCGGTATACCGTAATACGCCCTATTCGAAAGAAAAAGAGTTACAAACAGAAGGAGAAGCCGGAAACCCTATCCCGATGAAAGTGGGTGATCCCTCCCCGATCAAATATGTATTTTATGTTATCAAAGAAAACCGTACATATGATCAGGTTCTAGGCGATGTCAAACAAGGGAATGGAGATCCGTCACTTTGTTTATTTGGCGAAAAAATCACACCCAACCAACATAAAATTGTTAATGAATTTGCGCTTTTAGACAATTTTTATGTTGATGCAGAAGTTAGCGCAGATGGTCACAATTGGAGTATGGGTGCTTATGCCACAGACTATCTTGAGAAAACCTGGCCATCAAGCTATGGTGGTCGCGGCGGCACCTATGGCGGGGAAGGAGAACGGGAAATAGCCAACAATAAAGGTGGATTTATTTGGGATAATGCCAAGCGGCACCAGATATCTTATCGTACCTATGGTGAATTTGCTGACAAGGGAAAACCAAACGTAAAATCTTTGGAGGGACATGTTGCCACCGGATACACAAGTTATGACCTCAGTGTTGCCGACACGACACGTGTAAGACAATGGAAAGATGATTTTGATCAACTCATCCAAAAAAGAGAAATGCCACAATTGACGACGATTCGAATCAGCAATGACCATACCGAAGGGATGCGCGCAGGCAGGAAGTCTCCTTATGCACATGTAGCAGACAACGATCTCGCTGTGGGTATGTTTGTCGATCATATCAGCAAGAGTCCGATATGGAAGGAATCCGCAATCTTTATACTGGAGGATGATGCCCAGAATGGCCCTGATCATGTGGATGCGCACCGTAGTCCGGCCTATTTGATCAGTCCCTATGTAAAAAGGAGATCCGTAGATCACACGATGTATTCTACCTCGGGGATGATCAGAACAATAGAGCTGATCTTAGGAATGAAACCAATGACGCAATATGACGCTGCTGCAACCCCTATGTGGCGGTCGTTTAGCAATAACCCCGACTACACCCCATTTGACCATGTTGACGCAAATGTCGATCTCAACGAACGTAATCCGAGCAAGGGAAAACTGGCGGCATGGAGTGACAAATATGATTGGTCGAAAGAAGATGCTGTACCTGATTTGGTATTCAATGAAATTCTATGGCAGGGACTTAAAGGTGAATCCGCTCCGGCTCCCAAAAGAGCGGCCTTCTTAAAGGTAAGCGAGAAGAAAGAGGACGATGATGATTAAAATAAACTAATAGAATGGCCTTGGCCAGCAATATATTCAGGACTATTGCTGGCCAATGATATCCGCATCTACAGCTGAAACAATACGTCTCCCCGCAGCTATTTTTATCGCATACACATTAGACAGGCTTATTACAGAATACGGGCTTGCCCACTAATCCTTTTTCAGAATCCCCCGCATCACTCCCGTATCGATCAATTTTTCAGCATATTCCCAGAGTACTGCTGAACCATCCTTAATAACAGATTTCTTTGCATAAACCTTTTTATAATTTACACCAGGTTCATTCCAGGTTCCACCATTATTAGAACTATTCTGCAAGAGCGGCTCCAACCGATCCATGGCGCGGGCAAACTGCGCATTATGAGTCTGGCCAACTTCGAATTCTTCCCATAAGGCGATAAGTTCTTCGGCCTGCTCAGCTGGCAGAATTCCAAATATCCGCTGAGCCGCCAAGCGTTCTACCTCTGTATTGGTATGATTTTTTTCAGTATCATATATAAAGGTATCACCAGCATCAATTTCAACAATATCGTGTATCAATACCATCTTGATCACCTTCAATAAATCTACCGATTGATCCGCATGTTCTGAAAGTACCATGGCCATTAGTGCGAGATGCCAACTGTGTTCAGCATCATTCTCGGGTCGATCGCTATTGAAAAGCTTTGTTTTTCGCTGAATATATTTAATCTTATCGATTTCCTTAATGAATTCGATCTGTTTTAATAATTTATCCGAAAAATCCATCCTCAATCACTTATTTAATTTTATAATACACAAATTTACCTTTTTTGGAACACAGCTTACTTGTCATTTGGCAAATCAGTTCAAATCCGATATTATTTACACCCACCGGACAATCCATACCACTGAGATTACCGCAACATTTGTTAAATTTGATTGACATCAAATCGCTTCGTGATTTATGAAAAAACTAGGCTTTTTATCTTTTGGACATTGGTCCAAACACCCTGCATACAGTACGCAGACAGCAAGCGACACCTTGCTGCAATCAATAGATTTAGCGGTAGCAGCCGAAGAAATAGGATTGGACGGCGCTTATTTCCGTGTACACCATTTTGCTAATCAGTTAGCCTCCCCTTTCCCGTTATTATCAGCTATTGGAGCCAAAACCTCCAAGATCGAGATTGGAACCGGTGTAATCGACATGCGTTATGAAAACCCGCTTTATATGGTGGAAGATGCCGGAGCTGCAGATTTAATTTCAGGCGGCAGATTGCAGTTGGGGATCAGTCGAGGCTCACCCGAACAGGTAATAGATGGCTGGCGTTATTTTGGATACGATCTAGCGGAAGGCGAGACAGATGCCGATATGGGCAGGAAAAAAGCATTGGAGTTTTTGGAAAAACTAAATGGTATTGGTTTCGCCGAACCAAATCCTTACCCAATGTTCCCAAATCCCCCTGGCTTATTGAGGCTAGAACCTCATTCGGATGGATTACGAGATCGCATATGGTGGGGAGCAGCATCCAATGCCACAGCGGTATGGGCTGCTCACAATAGAATGAATCTTCAAAGTTCTACCTTGAAGTATGATGAGAGTGGCAAACCTTTTCATATTCAGCAGGCAGAACAGATACGGCTATATAAAGAAGCCTGGAAGGATGCCGGACACCACGGAGAGCCTAGAGTTTCAGTCAGCCGATCTATTTTTGCTTTGGTAGACGATTTAGATCGTTATTACTTCGGGCAAGAAGCAGACAAATCGGATAAAATTGGGCTTATTGAGTCAGATAAAAGAGCCATTTTTGGTCGAAGCTATGCTGCTGAGCCAGATCAACTCATTAAAGAATTAGCACAGGATGAAGCCATACAGGAAGCGGATACACTGCTTTTGACCATTCCGAATACTTTAGGAGTAGATTACAACGTACATATTCTCTCCGCCATCCTGGAGCACGTGGCTCCTGAACTTGGTTGGCGCTAATTCTGCAGCATTTATGATAAAAAACATTCGTTATAAAACAAAAATTGCAGTCATAGGCGCTGGTCAGGCAGGGCTTTCCGCTGCCTATCATTTGAAAAAACTGGGGCTTAAAATCGGGCAGGATTTCATCATTTTAGATGAAGCCCCCACCCCTGGCGGTGCCTGGCAATATCGCTGGAACTCACTCACCTTAAGCACCGTCAATAAAATACACGATTTGCCGGGCATGTCGTTTGAAGAAACTTTAGCGACAAAGGATACGGAAGTTCAGGCCAACACCGCTGTTCCTCATTATTTTGAACTTTACGAAAAGAAATTTGGACTTCAGGTATATCGACCAGTTAAAGTAGAAAAGGTATACGAATACGGAGACCGCTTTTACATAGATACCTCAGAAACACTTTTCTCCGCTCTTGGTATTATCAATGCAACCGGGACATGGGGAAGCCCTTACATTCCAGTATATCCAGGAGCAGAATTATTTCAGGGAGAACAGCTCCATACAAAAGACTTCAAAACTGCAGATTATTTTCTAGGCAAACATGTAATTGTTGTTGGTGGTGGCATCTCTGCCATCCAGCTACTCGATCAAATCTCACAAATAACGACCACAACATGGGTTACACGACGGCAACCTTTATTTAGAGAAGGGCCATTTGATGACATGGCAGGACACGATGCTGTTGCCATGGTAGAGGAACGCGTTAGGCAAGGACTTCCCCCTTTGTCAGTGGTGTCCGTTACAGGCCTTCCCTACTCTTCTGAAATCAAGGAAATGGAAAAACGCGGCGTACTTAAACGTTTTCCCATGTTTAAAGAAATAACCAAAACGGGAATCAAATGGGAGGACGGACGAGAAGAAAGAGCCGATGTTATATTGTGGAACACAGGCTTTAAAAGTTCTTTAAGCCATTTGGATACAGTGCTACCAAAAGAAGAACAAGGCGGTATTCAAATGGCAGGCAGGCTCGCTACCATGGTCGCTAAAGAACCTAGGATTCACCTCGTCGGTTATGGGCCATCCGCATCAACTATCGGTGCAAACCGTGCTGGTGGCGCTGCGGCGAGAGAACTTCTAAAAACACTCTCAACGGCCGACCTGAGCGCAGACTCCTATACGAGAAGCCAACCGTAGCGATGACACCATTTTAAACATAATATCAAAAAGCCATTCGATATTAAATAATTAGCAACTCGACTAATTTAAAACCATGTGCTATCGCTGTTAACAAATGATTAAAATAGAAACTTAGTCCTTCATTCAATAAAACCTAACTACAACGTTAAATTCGCATGAGCTATCTCAAACAGCAGACTCGCCCCAAAATAATAAAGCAACACTGGTTATGGTTGCTGGGACTATTTACCATGGCATTTTTTAGTTGTACCTCTCAAAATAAATCGGTGCACCTACCAGATTCGTTTCTGGTCTATCATGAAATTGATAGCCTGAAAATCTCGGAGTACAACCTCATAGAGCAAGACTGCACTTTGATAACAAATAAGCGTTATAGATTATCCGTCTTTAAGAATGACTCAAGCTCTTTTTTTCAGATTGAAAAAATGCACAATCATCAATGGCACCTTATTATGCGAGACATGGATTATCACACCAATAATTCAGGATTGTCTTTTGCCGATCAGAATGATGACGGTTTTAAAGATATTGTATGGAACAAAAAGTGGCAAGAACACGCCTATTTGTTTAATCCAAAAGTTGAAAACTTTATTGAGGTAGGTGAATATCACAATAGCAAAACAGTTAAAATAAATGGTAAAACCGCATTTTATAAGCAGAGTTTTCCCATTCAATATCTCTGGAACGAAGAAAAATCCATGAACTCAATTTGCGGAGAAATAATCGAAACTCATTCAGAACTCTTTGCACTCGATGAGCATTACCGGAAAATCAGCATCGCAACAATAGATAATTTCGATAGCTATAATTATTCAGCTGGTGACAGTTGTGTACAGTTTATCAAATGTTATATCCCTCCTTATAAGGGACGTTACGGCAAAATCAGCATTTGGAATATTGGAACACCCGTGGATTCTATTGTTTTAAAAAGCGATCCAAGTCATTACAATCCTTCATTGGATTCGAATTGGATCGCCAACTATTGGCAAAATAATTATGTTAAATTATTAAAAAACGCACAATTATTTCAAGTGAGAAGAGAAAAGCCCCTTTATTATTTTAAATAATACATCCAGCTCTTTCATAACCTTGATTCCTCTAGATTATTAACCTCGTCTTCTTTAGTTAGAAAACAGCGCTAGCTAGATAAAATCAACACAAAAGCGCGTTATCAAGAGCAATAAAAACCAAAAGCTTCCATTTCCACAAAACGAAAACAATCGTAGAGTAAGCGAATTTAAATTTACACCCAACGAATTTAAATCATACGCTACTATCTATTTTCCAATATATTACCTTTATAAAAAATAACAAGTAGATCGTATAAGTCCGCGTCATTTTGGATGCAGATCTATTGAGCTACAAAAAAAGAAGCTTTAAATATATCTCAATTAATAATTTTTGATATGAAAACAAAACACTTAATTTCAGCATTATTGTTAGCGTCATCTGGTTTGACTCTTTTAGCGTCTTGCAATGGCGGTTCTGTTGATACGGTAAAAGCTATCGAATCAAACTACGACAATCAAAATAAAACCATTGAATTAACAGGCGAGTTTGATGCACCTTCGTTTACCTTCTCATCAGGTAAATCAAAAACCATGGCTATGAATTTTGTAGTCAAATCCCACGCCTTCAGCTCAGAAAAATTCACTGCTTTCAGCGTGATCTTACCAGTTGGAACAGAAAAAAACAATGTGTTATTTGACCTTCCTGCTGACCAGAAAAATTATACACTCAAAAATTTTTACGTATTTGACAATAATGGCGAGAAAATCAACCTAGATTCTCATACAACATTCAAAATGACCGGAACAGTGCATTACAGTGAATTGGAAAAACCTGAGAATGAGCGGGAAAAAGATAACTTCTCTTATAAAATAACTGATGTAAGTTTTGTAAAAGATTAGGCGGGATAAAAACCTATGCAGTGCTAAAAATAATACGGAGGATCAAAACTATCGTTGAAATCCAATTTGGAATCCCCCATTTACGGAATATCTCATTGTCATTATTTTTATGCTGATTCGTAGCTATAAAAACGGCATTTTGAAAAAATAAGATATTTCTACAACGGAGATACAAGTTTAAAATATCGTACTCCCAATAAGGGAAATCCAATCGATAGTATAAAATATCAAAAAAGCCAGATTTCACAACCTGGCTTTAAAATAAACATATGATGATTAGTAAATGGTAATTTAAACAACCGTAAGCTAACAATTCAATTTCCTCTTAAGCTCAATATTCAGCCGATCAACGGTCTTCAGAAGCTATCCTACAACACTCACGCAATTTTTATATATCTTATTATTTCTTTTGAACGCTACGAACATGCCTGAATAATGAGCAACTAATATTCTTGTTACGTTATCAGCTGTCTTAACGCAATATATACTAGGAACGCTAAAATAGCACGCAACAACATGTTCGTACACGTTCAATTGATAGTCAAATATAGAAATAAAAACTAATTAAATTAGCTTTTATTTCTATATTTTTTAGTAAAAATATTAAATAACTAAGAATAAGTACTTTTCGGTTTAAAAGAGCACAACTGGATCAATTTACCGCGCACCTATATGACATAAAAAGATCCATTGCCTAAACCTTGGTGTTAAAAGACGAACCGTCAAAAAAGGATAACAATTGAGGGCACGCTCTTCCTAAAGCGAACGGCTAATATCTACAACATTAAAAATCTGGTCTACGTCGTCCAAGCTTACCTCAAAATCAGGATATCTTGTTTTATCAGCGTTAAGAGAGCGAAGCGTAAGAATTCCATTGTTTACATCATGATGGGCAATCTCTTTAATAATAACTCCTTCATATTTGTGGACAACAACCCAATAGCGATATTTATGGGTATGAAATTTTGATTGCCATAGCTCCCTTTTTATCAGACGGCCAGTTACAATATCACCGTCTAACACACTCGCATCAGTCCCATCTGTCATACTATCCCCACTAACTTCAAAAGAGCGATAAGCACCTTTATGGAACTCATTAACTGTAATAAAATGTGCCGGTAAATCATCCATATATTCAGCATCTCCAAAACCAGACAAATATCCTGCTTTAGCCTTCTCGGTAACTAGTTTAGTCTGCATCAGGTATCGCCCTGGCGAAACTTCAAAAAATATATTGTTCTTGTTTTCATCGGTAAACTTAACATCATCCGCAAAGTATCCAATTGATTTCCCATTACCGATGCTAACCATCGATATGGAGTCAGGCTGAACCAAAGCACGAGCCTCTATCCTTTCCCCCTTTCCATACACTAACCAATCATACTGAATATGAGGAAAGGCTTGTTGAATACGTGTTTTCATCGTAAGCCCAATAGGATACTCTCCTTTTTTTATACGCGAGTACACTTGTTCACGTACACCTAACAGCGCCGCAAATTCACGGTTGGTAACGCGCATTTCCAAGCGTAAAACTTCAAAATTATTATTGGGATAAGTTTCCATAGTTCATAGGATATTAAACAAATGTTACACAAATACATAACATTCTGACACTAAGTTACACAACTTATTAAACCTAAACAAATAGACAAACCTATTTAAAAGTTAAAAACCTTATTACCAATAAATTAAAGTTAAACAAATAAGTTTACCAACATAAAATAAACGTAAAAAATAAGCTTAAAATAAATTGAAAGATTAACAAATTTGTTTAACTTTGTTTAACAAGCAGCAAATTAAAACAAACTGTAGATCCACAGCACAATCAAGCGCCGACGGGCGGATTGAACTATTTGTAGGATCACCAACTCAAGAAACGAAAAACAATTCATACTTAAACAGAAAAAGAAAATGGAACAGCTTCTTACACACAGTCCAAAACAGCACATCGTTTACGCACTGGATCACAATCAGTCACACGGGCAAAACAATATTTTAAGAAAAAAAGAAACAATCAGATTAACAGAAAAAAATAGTTCACAGCGTATGAACACATTATATTATTCATTCATAATGAATTTCTTAAAAGAAAATCATCCCGAAATATTAAACTCCATCGACAAAATATATGAGTCTGATCTTTCTAAAATCAGTAAAGTTATAGATTGCTATTGCCAATTTGTGAATATACCTACCAAGCAGATTATGGGAGAATATATCAATTACAAGGATATACAGCATCGCTACAAAGCAATAGCAGTTGTGCTTCGTATTTTTCAGCCGGAAAAATTGGATAATCTAAAAACCAAAGTAAAAAGCAGTATATACAAAGAATTAGGCCCCTATTTACAAATAAATAATGACACATTACAGAAGTCTATCATCTGTGCCTGCAACCAATTCGACCTTTACCGTGATTTCAAAAAGGAGATTAAACAAATTGCAAATTACTACCTTATTGAGGCCCGTTTCAACAATGGCTAATTACCCCCACAACAATACCACAATCATTATCAACACCTTACACTTTCCCTTCATAAAAAACTAGTCCTTGAATATTGAATACTCAAGGACTTTTTTGTACTATATAAATTAACCTGCTGGACTATTACCAAAGTCCAAAAGCTCCACCTTTTCTTATCAACCAGATAGCTAATGCGATTAAAACGCCCAAGCCAATTAAAAAATAAAGCATACTTGTTGTAGCGGGTTTCACTACCGATTTTGACTCAGTATTATGAAGCTCTAGCTTCTTGTCACTTTGCCGAGTGCTCTTCATTTTCTGACCTTTCCAACCTGCGTCAAATCGTTCCTTAGTCTCCAGCCTCTTACCAAGTACACTTTTTTTTTGATAGATTTTCCCGCTACGAAGCCGTACGACACCGTCTCGCGTGATCAGAATCCCCTCACCTTCAATTTGAATAACGTCCTCGTTCTTCGTCAAAGCTCCAGCATAGGATTGAACAACCTGCATTTCCCCCGTATCCCGTTCAACCTGAAAATTCTCACCTATTTTTTCTGTGACAACCGTATGTTCGGATGCATTGGATTTTAATGTTTTCTTAAATAGACCGCAACTGCTAACCAGTAGCAGTATCGCGATCATCTGTAGTGTATTTTTCATTTTTTATTCGCCTTAATTCAATTTGTAATCTGTTATAAAGTTTCATTAGATCATCGTATTTTACTTGTAAATCTGCTAAGGTCTTCGTACAAGTAATACGTTCATCATTTGCCAAACGTAAGCCTTCATTAAGATCTTCAATGATAGTTCGTAATTGTTCGATATCTTTCTCTAACCTATTCGCATATCCCTCCCATTTTTCAATTACTTTTCCGGCATTTTCGACATTTGTCGCTTCCACTTCGGCTTGCTGTTTAGGTTTTCCCACCAAGTAGCCTCCAACGGCTGTGACCACTGGGATGATTAATTTCTCTAAAATCTCAAGTAATTCCATTATAAGTTCCTTTCGTTAACAGTTTAAATTTCCCCCAAGGAAACTGCATCCCTGGATCCTCCTTTCTTCCTGGTGCGACATCCGAATGCCCCAAAATCTCTCTAATGGGGTACGTAACGCAAAGCGCTTTACATACGGCTATCGCCGCGTCAATCTGCTTTTCAGTATAGGCCTCCTGACCTTTATTTTGCAACTCTATCCCGATGCTATAGTTATTGAGATCTTTCTGTCCAGCCCAATTGCTGACCCCTGCATGCCAGCATTTAATGTTAAATGGAGCCAATTGCGTAATGACACCATCACGGCTTATATGAAGATGTGCAGAGACCTTACTCTGGGCATCTGTCATCCAATCGATCGCGCTTGTTCCATTGGTTGCACCATCGTAATGCATTATAATATAAACAGGCTTGATAATTCCACCTTTATTTGGAGTTTCTCTATAAGAAACACCCACTAGTTTGTTTTCTTTAATTTCCATAGCGCTATACGTTTATGTATTAATTCGATTATAACCTTTGTTTTTCTGAGAAAAAGGAGAGTCCTGGGCATAGAAGAAGGGGCACCACTTCATCAATATCTATTCAACTCCTATTTCAATACAAAGTTAAATACAGCACCTTGCTAGAAAATGGAATATCAAACCTAAATAGGCGGTACATTGCACCTACCGAATATATCGTCAAGACCTCTATTTCAACAAAAAAGCCCTATCTCGTCGATAAGGCTTTTTGCTAGATAATAGCAAAGAAAGAACGCGCTAAACTATACGCTTTGAAAATTGATTGTATACGTTGAATACCTGAAAGAATTCCCTATTTCAGCTCGCTATTTTAAATAGCGTTTGATACCTCAAAATATGAACATCTCGAAGCCAAAAAATATAATAAATTAAAAAAAATAAATATTCTAAAAGTATATATTAATTTAGCGTAAAGACATTTACTATGCCAATGACCAAAAATGCCATCACATCTGTCCTAAATAAATTTTAGGATTGGATTTCTGTGGTACAAGCATAGCTTTTTTCATCATTTCGATATTGACCCCTATTTTTCAATCTGCGAAGATCTTTAGCTGTCCCTTTTTTCCTTTTATAGGCGGCCTGA
>JALAGS010000144.1 GCA_022712315.1 Sphingobacterium sp.
CAGGGGTAAATCCCTGTTAACCCCCTGTTATACCCCTATAAAAATACTTTTATTCCCTTGTTAATTTAGAAAATGGTATACAGCTGGTAATACCCATAACGAATAAAGAAATATCAAATCTTATGGTAAGATTTGATCAAAAAAAAACTAAATCAACAGAAGCTTTTTTAACACGAAGGCAAAAGCTATATTTACAAGCAACTAAACCCAATCAAATGAAAGAGAAATTTATTGATAGAAAAGATCAGCAAGCAAATAAAATATTCGAGCGAAGAACTTTATCCTCCGATTACAGAACACTTCTTCCGCTACTATCTCCCGGAATGAAAATATTGGATGTGGGTTGCGGTACAGGGACACTCACCAATGAGGTTGCAGCACATATCGGTGACGGGACAATAATCGGGCTGGATAACACGGCTGCTTTTATAGAGAGCGGCAATGAACTATATGG
The DNA here is from genome assembly GCA_022712315.1 of Sphingobacterium sp. Classification (GTDB taxonomy): domain Bacteria; phylum Bacteroidota; class Bacteroidia; order Sphingobacteriales; family Sphingobacteriaceae; genus Sphingobacterium. Next base: position 455 of record JALAGS010000144.1, read on the forward strand.
CAGCACCAAAAATCTGAGTCTTGTCTGCAGTAATATCTTCGACTACCAGCCGCCACATCAGTTTGACCTGATTATTACCGCGCGCACCATGCAATGGTTAAGCGATATTCCCAAAGCGCTGGATTTATTCAAATCTTGGTTAAAACCTGCTGGGCAAATTTCGATCTTAGATTACAACCACACCACGATCGAGTGGAATCCCACCCCTCCAGCAAGCATGCTCGAATTTTATCGTACTTTCCTGAAATGGAGAGAAGACGCCGGCATGAATAATCGCGTGGCCAACGAAGTAGATGTACTGCTCCAGGAAGCAGGGTTCAATGCAATTCAGGTGATCAATGCAGATCAGGTTTACAAAAAAGGAGAAGACAACTTTGAAGTAAATCTAGCCATCTGGAACAAAGTGGCCCAATCGCGACAAATGGTCACCGAAGGTTATATTACGGACGAACTTCGTTTGCAGGCTATCGAGGAATATACAAGATGGATAGAAACTGAAGCGACATCCATGACACTTAAAATGAACGATGTACGGGCTCATATATAATCTCCGCTTCTGCATTCTCCTACTATTAACAATCCTTGGGCTAGCTGTCAAAGCCCAGCTTCGGGATACGCTGATCAATGTAGGAAACCATAACCTCCACTTTACTTTAATGGAAGGGAAAGGTATCCCGATTATCTTTGAATCTGGGGCAGGAAATGACGGTTCTGTTTGGCTAAAGTTATTGGAACCCCTATCCAACAAACTGGGCGCTCCTTTAATTACCTACGACCGGGCGGGCTTCGGAAAAAGTGAAATTGACACTGTGAACATTAGCCTAACAAATGAAGTAAAGGATCTTAAAACTGCATTGCAGCAATTGGGGTATCGGGATCGGTACTTCTTCGTTGCCCATTCTTTTGGTGGTAACTATACGATGAAATTTATAACAACCAATCCAGGTCAGGTTGTTGGCACAGTAATGATCGATATTGTATCCCCTTATCTCATGACAATGGAGCGATCCAAATCATTGAAGAGAGAATATGCAAGTGAGCTTGATAACATCGAGAAAGAAAGCTTAGGATTCTATCATCTCGTTTTAAACTACGAAGCGTCAACGGCTGTTTTACATGAGGTTGCAGATAAAATCAATGTGCCGATGACCATCATTGGCTCCGGAAAATCACCTTTTGAAGAACCCGACCGGAGTTTATTTATTGCTGCCCTTAAAAAATTTGCCGATCAAAAAAGCAACCGTCGTTACCTTTTGGCTCAACATGCGGAACATCATGTCTTTTACGATGAACCGGATCTGGTCATTGATGAAATCGTCAGACTATATCAGCAGACCGAAGTCAAGTAACGAGAAAGTCTATCCCTGCCACGGATTTTATTTGTAGATTAGCAACGCTATAACACACATACAACAACTTATCTTATGGATCATCAGGCCCAAAATGTCATCGATACACCAAGCAATAATACGGTGTTTATGGTATGGAACTTCCACGAAAATGTGGCAATAAAAGAAGTATTCCAACGCTTATGTGCATTGGTTGTGAATCTCAACAATTCGGCACAGGTACGTTCAAATCTCGTGAAAGCAAGTGTGGTATTGGGCATTAGCCACCATGCCTGGAAAAAGCTGCAACTAAGCGAACCCTTACCAAAGGAGTTGGTGCCTTTCGAACCTATCGTCGGACAAAAGCATATTGCTGTTGCGACGCCTGGAGATTTACATTTTCACATTCGTGCCTATGAAAAAAGCTACTGCATTGACATGGCGACCGAAATTGCAGCTTTATTAAGCCCGATAGCTGACTGCAAAGAGGAAGTTCATGGTTTTAGATATTGGGATGGACGAAGTATCTTAGGCTTTGTTGATGGCACAGAAAATCCTCTTGGTGACGACCGTGGTTTCTTTGGCATCGTTGGCAAAGAAGATCCGGCCTACACCGGTGGAAGCTATCTATTCGTGCAAAAATATATCCATGATATGAATGCCTGGCGCTCCCTGCCGGTCACCGAACAAGAAAAAGTCATCGGCAGAAGTAAAACAAATGATATTGAGATGAGCGACGACGAAAAACCAGCGAATTCGCATTCGGCACTAGCTAACGTTGGTGACGATCTAAAAATTGTGCGCGACAATATGCCCTTTGGCCAGATCGCAACGAATGAAATGGGAACTTACTTCATCGCTTATGCCAGCACATTCAGTACGGTTCAACTGATGCTGAAAAGAATGTTTATCGGTGAACCTGATGGAAACTATGATAGAATCCTAGACTTTAGCACCGCACATACCGGTTCACTGTTCTTCTGTCCAACAATCAACATGCTGAAGGAATTTGCAGGTTAAAGCCTATTTCGTGGTTGCTCCAAAATTATGGTCAATAGATCATGTCCATCAACTAAAATCGAGGGGACTATCCAGTAGGATTCAGCTACTTTTATTTATTCAAACTACAACATAAAAAAAATGGAAATCACTATTTTTCAGCTCAATGACGAAAACATTGCTGAGGTTAAAGGCACCGGTACTCTGATCAATAATCTCGACGATGGTCTACAGATTATGGTCGACTGTGGCGCACAAGAAGCCTACAAAGCAATTATTTATCAAGAGAACATCACAGACGATTTCTTCGAACTTAAAACAAAACTTGCAGGAGATATTCTTCAAAAATATACACAATACAGCTTTGACATTGCCATCGTTGGCGATTTCTCCAGATACAACAGCAAAAGTTTAAACGATTTTATCTACGAAAGCAATAAATCAAAAAAGATCAATTTTGTAGGTACGCGTGAAGAAGCGATAGACCGATTTTCAAAACGTTAAGCCATGAAGATTGACTCAGAAAGATTATTGATTCGGCCCATTATGCCAGAAGACAGTCAGGCAGTATTCGGTTACCGCTCAGATAAAGAGACCAATAAATACCAAGGTTGGATTCCGGCCACACTGGCTGAAGTCGAGCATTTTATTGCAAAAAATCCGACGTCCTTCGATCATCCCGAAAGCTGGTTTCAGTTGGTTATGATCGACAGGATCTCAAACAGTATAATCGGAGATATCGGTGTGCATTTTTTTGGCAATGAAAACCTGCAGGTCGAACTGGGCTGTACGATAAAAAAGGAATTCCAGCAACAAGGTTACGCCAAAGAAGGCATGAAAGCGGTCATGCAATCACTCTTTAGTCAGTACAATAAACACCGGATCATTGCTTCAGTAGCACCGGAAAACAAGGCGTCAATTCAGCTTTTGACAAGCCTGGGATTCCGAAAGGAAGCTCATTTTGTAAAAAGCTATTTCCAGAACGGCACATGGGAAGATGATATCCTCTTCGCCATGCTTGCCGAAGAATGGAATACCGCACTGTGATTTGCCAAAAGCAAATCACAGTGCGGTATGTTTGAGCCAATCGGCATACGAAAGTACGCCCAATTCAGGTTTACCCTCGCCTTCCAAAAGTGAGATAAACTCCAATTGATTACCATCCGGATCGTTAAAATAGATTGCCAATGCGGGCATCCACGCAAAGACCATTGGCGCTTCAATACCATCCCTTAAAAAATTATAAGGAGTCAGATCACGTGTTTTGAGATAATCCACGGCATAGTTCAGTATATCTTCCTTATTTGCCCTAAAGGCAAAATGTCTCGGCTGAAAATTTGCTTCTTCCTGCCACAGACCCAACATATAATCCTTGCCCGATCCAATCCACAAAAAAACGATAGGACGCGTCGGGTCACGATGTGCGACACGCAATCCTAAAACCTCTGTATAAAATGCAACAGATTTAGCTAAATCACGCACCTGAATATGAGTTTCATATAAACCTTGTATCATAAGTTATATCATTTTAAAATTATTTCAATTCATTAACAGCGCTTTCGTGACGTAAATGCAGTATTGGGTAAGATTTACCCATACCATCGACAGCCGAACGTTCAACGAGCTGGTATCCTTTTTTTAGATAAAAGTTAACAGCCTGCTGATTTTGTTCATTGACATCAACTTTATAGACCTGGAGATTCTCCAAAACATAGGTCAGCGCTAAGCCCCCAAACCCTTGCCCCCTATACTCCGTATCCACAAATAGCATTTCCAGATTATCATCTGAGACAGCAAAAAAAGCACAGGGATGCGCATTGCTTTCCATGATAAACGCCTTTAATTGGGGTAAATATGCTGTTGGAATGAGTTTCTTATATAACTGAAGATCCTCCTCCTTCAAAAAATCATGTGTCGCCCGAACCGAATTTTCCCAAATTCTTAAAATCGCCGGATAGTCCGCTTCTATCGCCGCTCTTATTTTCATAACTATTGCCTTTCGCTCAAAAAATTTTGTCTGTACAGCATCGCAAGCTTCATACACTGCGTCCAAAATGCAATTCTGCGCTGTACAGAACGACAATGTAAGTTAAATTAGGGAACTAAAATCATTGAAAAATTAAATAAGACAGAAAGATGATGATTTGCGATCCGATAATTTGATTTAAGAGAAAACAACCTTATCTTGTAAATAAACACATTAGCCATGCACAACACACTTGTATTTAAAAAATACCTATTTGAAGATTTTGATTCCTTTTATGACTTGGTAAAAGAGGATGATGTCATGAAATATATCACTGGCAAAGGATTATCCGATGAGCAGGCCAAAAGAAAATTTGAGTCGATTCTCGAACTCAACCAAGATCCTGATTTAGGTTATTTCAAAGTAATTGAAGCAGATACGCAAAAACTTTTAGGGGACTGTAAGCTCGTAAATTACAAAAAAGATCCTTCCGTATTTGAAGTAGGCTATTTGCTTCGCCAGGAACACTGGGGAAAAGGTTTGGGAACGCAGATTTGCGAGTCAATGCTCGCACTAGCGACAGCACTGAATCCAAATAAGGATGTCATCGGCATTATTGATCCTGATAACACAGCTTCGAAACGTCTATTAAGCAAATTCGGATTCAAGAGTTTTTTCGTCGGGATCGAAGACGATATTGCGACCGAAAAACTGATCCTCAAACGAACTGCAGCCAAATAAGCAAAAGCCCATTCGTTTATTAGAAACAATCTTCTCAGCCCATGCCCGAGTCAAACAAAAAATCCATGAAGCTTAAGGTAAAGACAAACTGCAACGCACACGAAAGTCTTCAGGATACCTTATCATTCTTTGGAGTAAATTGCCATCGCCCCTATTATATTTCTTCTGGAAATCCAATTTTTGAGTACCCCAGCAATGCTTTTCGCATCGACTTTTATGCCATCTGCATCTGTACTGCAGGCGACATCAATATCGAAGTCGATAATCAGGAATACCATATTTCTAAAAATAAGATTCTCGTATCCGCGCCGACAACAATTATCCGATTTTCACAGGTCAGTTCAGACTTTAGAATGAAGCTACTCTTCTTTGACAAGGCATTTCTGCTCAAACATATTGTCAACCCATTCTTTATTGAGCAATTGGGACTTTTTAAGAATTCGACGTTTACACTCGTCAATTCCCAAGACAAGCAAATTGACAAATTGTTAAAATTAATCGATTACCTCAAGGAAGTTACGCTACGGACGACACGTTTTACGGCAGATATCATTCGAACTATCATCTTTAATCTGCTGTTGGAGATTGCCGACGAACTAGCCTTGGCGGATCAAATCGCCACAGAAAGCAGCCAAGAATCCAACAACCTTTTCTATAAGTTTACAGACTTGGTCCAGCGGCACAGCAATCAATACAGAGAGGTACAATATTACGCCGACCAGTTATTTATTTCAAACAAATACCTGATTAACATTGTTAAGAAAGCATCAGGTAAAACACCGCATGAAATTATCGATGAGAGTCTGCTGAAAGAAGCATATGTACTGCTCGGGAATCCCGAAAAGACCATCTCTCAGATTTCATATGAAATCGGATTTAATTCTGTTTCTGCATTCGGCCGTTTTTTCAAAAAATACTCCACCTTATCGCCATCGGAATACCGAAAGCGACAAAATATGTAGATAGAGGAAATTCGGTAGAACAATAGCGAATTTGAGGGCACACATGATCAAGGTGGTATTGGTAACTTTACTCAAGAATTAATAAAACATAAGAATCATGAAAGAAATCACCTCAAAATTCGACAAAGTATTAAATGCATCTGCTGAATATGGAAATGTAAATCATGAACCCGATTCGAGCAAAGAACAACAACGCAATACGCCAAAAAAATCAATGCCTTTTTCCGATCAAATCGGAAATTATCAACGAAATAAAGGTATACCATCCAAATCATATAAAGACAGTAAAATCTATATCGTCGGAAGTGGTATTGCAGGTATGTCTGCCGCCTACTATTTTATCCGCGATGGCCATGTCCCTGCTGAAAATATCACATTCCTTGAACAGCTTCATGTAGAAGGAGGATCGTTGGATGGTGCTGGTAATGCAACCGATGGATATGTTATCCGTGGCGGTAGAGAGATGGATATGACCTACGAAAATCTTTGGGATATGTTTCAGGACATCCCTGCATTGGAGATGCCTGCCCCTTATAGTGTGCTGGATGAATATCGTTTGATCAATGACAACGATTCCAACTACTCCAAAGCAAGGCTTATTCACAAGCTGGGTGAAATAAAAGATTTCAGTAAGTTTGGACTGGGCAAAATGGATCAGCTGGCCATCATTCGCTTGCTGCTCAAAAATAAAGAGGATTTGGATGACCTTACCATCGAAGATTACTTCAGTGAATCATTTTTGAACAGCAACTTCTGGACTTTCTGGCGTACCATGTTCGCCTTTGAAAACTGGCACAGCCTGCTCGAATTAAAACTGTACATGCATCGTTTTTTACATGCGATAGATGGACTGAACGACCTCTCGTCATTGGTATTCCCTAAATACAATCAATACGATACTTTTGTGACCCCATTGCGCAAAGTACTTCAAAGCAAAGGCGTAAACATTCAGTTTAATGTACTAGTCAAAGACCTGGATATCCAAAGCAATACCGAAGGAAAAGTCGTAGAGGCGCTTATCACGGAACAAGATGGCAAAGAGGTGAAAATTCCAATTGGAAAAGACGATTTCGTTATTGTCACCACCGGATCAATGACCGAAGATACCTTTTACGGAGATAACAAAAACGCACCGATCATTGGTATAGACAATAGCACCAGCGGTCAAAGTGCAGGCTGGAAACTATGGAAAAACCTCGCCGCCAAATCAGCTATATTCGGCAAGCCTGAAAAGTTCTGCAGTAACATCGAAAAATCAGCCTGGGAGTCTGCGACGCTTACCTGTAGACCTTCAGCTTTAGTCGAAAAGCTCAAAGAATATTCGGTCAATGATCCCTATTCTGGAAAAACTGTCACCGGGGGGATTATCACCATTACCGATTCCGATTGGTTGATGAGCTTTACCTGTAATAGACAGCCCCATTTCCCGGGTCAGCCAGACGACGTCCTTGTCCTATGGGTATATGCTCTCTTCATGGACAAAGCCGGAAATTACATCAAAAAACCAATGCCACAATGTACCGGCGACGAAATTCTAGCTGAACTATGTCACCACTTGGGTATTATCGATCAGCTGGACGATGTCATCAAGAATACAATTGTACGCACGACATTCATGCCGTACATTACATCTATGTTTATGCCAAGAGCACAGGGAGACCGTCCGCGAGTGGTACCAGAAGGATGTAAAAATCTAGGTTTAGTAGGGCAGTTTGTCGAGACAAACAATGATGTAGTTTTTACCATGGAAAGCTCCGTACGTACCGCACGTATTGCCGTATATGAACTGTTAAACTTAAACAAACAGGTTCCGGATATCAATCCTTTACAGTACGACATCCGACATCTCCTAAAAGCAGCCAAAACACTAAATGATGATAAACCATTTGTGGGAGAAGGCTTATTGCGTAAAATTCTTAAAGGCACTTATTTTGAACATATCCTGCCAATCGGTTCGGAGGAACAGGAAGAGCATGAATCCTTCATAACCGAACAAATCACCAAATTTAAAGACTGGTTAAAAGGCATAAAAGGATAAGGATCACATTATGCTTCATGAAATCATGGAGCATATTTTACACTTGATAAAACAATAAAATCATGGACTTTAAAAATATAACGATTGCCGGAAGCGGTGTTTTAGGTTACCAAATTGCTTTCCAAACTGCTTTTCATGGCTATGAAGTCACCGTATATGATATCAACGATGAAGTACTTGAAAAAGCGAAAGCAAAATTTGATATCTTGGCTCAGGCATTTGAAAAGGATCTCGGTGCTAGCAAAGAACAGCTGGCGGCTACTTTCGATAGACTCAGTTACAGTTCAGATCTAGCTTCAGCTGTGGCAAAAGCAGATTTACTAATAGAAGCCGTACCCGAAAACCCGACCATCAAAATTGGCTTTTATGAGCAGCTGGCAAAGGTAGCTCCGCAAAAGACCATCTTCGCGACAAACTCATCAACTTTGCTGCCGAGTCAATTTGCCCAAGAAACCGGTCGTCCCAAACAGTTCCTGGCACTGCATTTTGCCAATGAAATCTGGAAACACAATACAGCAGAAATTATGGGGCATCCGGGTACAGACAAAACGGTATTTGATCAGGTTGTCAACTTTGCGAAGTCTATCGGAATGGTGGCGCTTCCATTGTATAAAGAACAGCCCGGCTATATTGTCAACTCTTTACTTGTACCACTACTTTCAGCGGCAACAGATCTTTTGGTCAACGAAGTCGCAGATGCCGAAACAATAGACAAAACCTGGATGGTCGCCACAGGAGCCCCAACTGGCCCTTTCGGCATACTTGATATCGTTGGTATCACGACCGCTTATAATATCAATAAAATGCAAGCTGAGGCAACAAATGATCCATTAAAAATCAAAACAGTAGCCTATCTCAAAGAACATTTTATCGACAAAAACAAATTGGGTGTTGCTACCGGCGAAGGATTCTATTCGTATCCCAACCCTGCTTATCAATCACCTGACTTTTTAAAGTAAACTCATCCAGAAACCACAGATCGCTCTCCCGATTTGTGGTTTCTTCTTTAATGACAATGTTGATTATCACATAACCGGCACGGCCATCTCTCCCTTTAATTTGCATACACCGCATTCAACCAGGCAAAGGTTGTCTGCTGCGATCCCTTCAATACGGGATTATGGATACCTACCGTTTTAAGAATGGCATCAAACGCTTCACCGATTATAAAATCATCGCGGTTACTAAAAAGCGAAATCACAAGGCCTTTCTGTAGATCAATATAGACCACGTTATGAAATCCAGTGGATTCTCCCGAATGGAACAAGATCATGTTTTCAGCACTTTTGCTTATAAACCAGCCTAAATGATAAGATATCTCATCCTTTACCGGAATCGCCTTTTGAGACAACAACTGTTGCATCGCTGCCTGTTGCAATCGATCTTTTATTAAAAAATTAGCCCATTTATGGTATTCATCGGCAGAAAAGTATACACCCCCATCGCCTTGGGTTGCACTAGTCACACTCTGATCCGCAAACCGATAGTCTCCCGCGGCAGGATGGTAACCATACGCCCGATCCACAATTGTACTGGTAGGTTCATAGACCATTCCACCCGCAATGCCTATCGGTTCAAATAGCTGCCCCTTGACAAAGGAAGCAAAAGATTGTTTGGCCGCCTGTTCAACGATTAGAGACAATAGACAATATCCGGTGTTGCTGTAGCGGAATTGACTTCCCGAAGAAAAATACAATCGATCGGTTTGCTTTACATAATTCAGAACATCCCTATCCGAAACCTGATCTTTCCGATCGTTTGGTATCAGCTCCTCATAATCCCAGATACCAGAGGTATGCTGCAGGAGCTGTTCAATCGTGATACTTCGCAATGCTACCGGAAGGTCTTCAAAAAAATGGGATAGCCGATCGTCCAATTTTAAACGTTTCTGGGTCAATAAGGTATATATCGCCTGTGCAGTCACCTGCTTGCTCACCGAGGCCATACGAAAATGCGTATCTGCCGTAATAGCACGGCCTTCCTTCAAGTCAGCCTGTCCAATAGCATAACGATATAGGGTCTGGCCATTCTGGCTAATTTCACAAGCGACTCCTGGAGCTCGCTGATCTTTATAATAACTGGAAATTGTATTATCCAGCTTTGATTTATCGATTTTCTGTCCCATAACAACACTTGTTACACAGATCAAAATAAAGCTCAATTTCAGATTTATCATATTTTTTACGGCACATTTCGGTTTATATTGTCTGAGCCTCACTGGAGGCAGGGGATTTAAAATTAAACTCATCCCGCTGATCTTCAAAAATCGATATTTTATCGGAATACACCAGCTTTTTTTTATTCGTTTTTATTTATTTCTTTTACATTTGCGTTTCAGGCTTCATTTCTCTTGAGGTCGAATTGGCCCGGGATATTCCCTCCAGTTCTTCATTTAATAATCACGACAGACTATGTTTTTTATTTACAGTATCTACGATTTTGTATTAGCAGAAAAAAAGGTAACAACAACTCTAAAAAAAGAAACCTCTCCAAGAAATTTCACCTTACAGATTATTACCCCGGCTCGCAGGTTTATTGGTCTGCCCTTTGGCGGTGGATTTGTCAAACTTTCCAGACTTTATGACGAACAAGGAAAATTAATCCATGCACGCAATTATTCGGATGAATTAAAGTCGGAAATTAAGGCTTTCAAAAGTCAGTATAGCATTCCCTATTTCCAGCTATGGAAAGGATTCCTGATCGTAGCTGCCGCAATTCTTGTCTGGGCAGTCATTTATGGAGTAAAAAATAAAATAGGCAATCAACAGCGGGAACAAGAAACTGGCCAGATGATTGATCATCTGAAGCACCTAAAAGCTGGTCAGCTATATGGCGCAACTTTCTTTACAGACCAGGATGGCAACAGCATTGATGGGCTTCCTGCAGGTTGGATAAAAATCGATAAAATCGTAGGCGACACTGTTTTCATCAACCGTTCAAAGAAACTCGATGCCTCATCAGCGCTCTTTGACATGAAAAATCTGGCGTCAATCAAACCTCAATCGATCGATGAATGGCAAGATAAAACAGAAAAAATGGATTTAAAGCTATTGAACAAGCAACTACAGGAAGCAGGTACAAAAAAAGTCGATCTGCTTTATATCGGTAAAGACCACGATAAATATTCAGGTGTTATATTGACGATAAAAGGCAGCGAATAATCCATATTCTTAGCATAGTCAACGGATTAACTTTCAGCAAATACGCGGTTAATGCATAGAAAACTCAAGATCGATCTTGATAGAAAGTTTCGATCTTGAGTTTTAATTTTTTAATACTGGATTTTTTCGTCAATATCATATTTCATACCCGGATAGTTTAGCAATCTTCGCATCAATGCGATCTGCCCGGCAAGATAATCCTCCCTCCCGATACACATTCCAATAAAATTCAGTTTATTTTCCTCAATAAAAGGGATATTCATATTAATCTTAAATATTTCAGCCAGCTGCGTATCATCAACCTGCAGCAAAGCAGCGTAAACCTGAGGTGATATCGATTTAAAATTTTCTATTAATTCTTTAACGCTGGGATATTGATAGCTTTCATCGAGCGTCTTTCCCATAAAAAACAAGTCTTGGTAAGGATCGTTTTCCTGAAGGCCAAGAACATGTGCCATCGCGTAACGTACATTGACAAAATTACCCGCCATCCATACAATATGATTGGTCTGTCCATCAATTCGTTTCAATGCATCCTCCTCCGAAACTCCATCCAATGCATTCAAAAAAATTTGACTGTGCATGCGATAAGCGGGAATGATGATTTCTAATTTTAATGATTTTGATG
>JALAGS010000145.1 GCA_022712315.1 Sphingobacterium sp.
CAAATACATTGGATGAGTTAGTTTCAGCTTGTATCATAGCAATTAAAGTTTAAGACGATTTAAATCTTCCAGAAAAAGGTATCAAACCTTTTTTTTCCTTTGCTGCATATTGATAACAAAAAACAAAATTAAATCTCTTATACCTTATGATTTAGATAAACAAAAACAGGCAAATAGAACTACATGGGCTAATCCCATATAATTCTATTTGCCTGTTTTTATCCTTTTTATAAACTCTAATAAAGGCACTAAAGGTTCTATTGAACTCTCGTGAACTCCACAAACAAAAAAGCCTAACTCAAGTCAGGCTTTTTTGTTTATTGCACAATGCCTTTATAAACCGCACCTCGTAGAATACCAGCTTCCGTGTCCCCGGCATATTCCCAATACATGGCACCAAGCAAGCCCATAGTATGCACATAATCACATTTATGTGCAATAGACTCTGGCGTTTCATAGGTCAACACAAACTCCCCTTTATCGTTGACAAGATAATGTGCTTTCGCCTCATCGTCCCATTTCTGCTCAAACCCCTGAAGTGAAAGCAAGTCTTTATAATCGATAAAACCCTTGACTTCAGTCTTATTACCACGGCCATAGAATGGAATTCCCAGCACCAATTTTTCAACAGGCATGCCCCCCTCGACATGGGCCTTCACGGCCTCCACACAAGTTGTATGTCCCGATAAGGGGGAACGGTGTAAGCTTGCATGATGATAAGGTGGATGACCCGAATCATAAGTCATGATATTAACAAAATCCACCTCTTTTTTAATCTTATCAAAGGCGATATACTTACCGTTCGCAACCGAAGCCAAGGTCAGCAGCTTCTTGTTACCAATAGCTTTCCGGATATCATGCATGAGTAAAGTGAAATTTTCGGTATCGGCTAAAGAGGACGAAATCCCGGCAGAGGAATTTGTCGGGTACTCCCAGTCAATATCTATACCATCAAGATTAAACTATCGCACCACACGCAAGCAGTCTTGGGCAAATTTTTTCCGATTGGACTTATCAGCAGCCATTTCGCTAAACCGGCCACTCCCCCAACCGCCAACCGACAACAATACCTTTAGATGTGGATGTGTCTTCTTGAGATCCGCAATAGCCTTCAACCTAGATTCATTATCTATACGCAGGCCGTCAAAGCTATCGCTGACATGTGCAAAGGCATAATTGATATGTGTCAGATAAGTCGGATCAGGCATCACTTTGGACCAGGATGTAACATAGGCTATAACTACTTTCTTATTTTTGACCCCTGCACGACTTACACTAGGGTACAATAATAACGTCAATAACAGGACAGTGAAGGCCTGACTACATATTGATTTCAATTTATATTCCATACTTGCAGTTTTGTTTGTTTTTTGATGATATTAGACTTCCTAATATTTAATAACTAAAGCATTCGTGCTTGATAATCACTGGCTCGCTACAGTTTCAAATAGATATTTAGCTTCTTCAGCAAGATTGCATACCACAACATGACTAAAGCCCAAAGCAGTGAACCAGCAACCGCTAGTCCCATATGCCCCGATTGCTTATAAAAGAACAATGGAATATGAAAGCCCCAACAGATGAAGTAGATCAAATCAGGAGCAAGGTAAGTAGTCAAGGAATTCTTTCCAGCCTCTTCAAACAATCCTATCCCGCGATGATAGCCTTTCACATCAATGAAATAATATATGGGGATCAAAAGTAATACACTAATTCCACAACAGACCAATGCCCAGCTCGGTGTACCATGGATTTTGGATAAAATAAAACAAAAACGTAAGACAAAACCTGTAACTAGCCAAATCATGCCAATAACAAGTAAAAAACGCAATAATACCCGTGGAGTGGCCGCATAACGTTTCATAAGCATACCTATGATTGTTCCGCTCAGCACAATACAGGGTATATTGCCAGCTAGAAGAACATGTAAATATCTTCCGATACCGGGGAATTCAACTTTAAATTCCGTTTGGCTCAGAATATTGAGTATCAAAAACACTAACCAACCACATACAATCACTATTATCCTTCCTCTGCACAATAAGAAAATAGAAGCCGCAGCAAAATATCCCCAACCAATCAGCCCTAAAATCCCCCACCACCCTACTTCCAAGCCCTTACCATCAGACGCTTTGAAAATATATATGAGATAAATAATCCCTATGATGCCGACTATACGCAACCCCTTATAAATGGACTGATATTGCTTATCTTTCGGATAACGATTCCAAATCAGAAAAACGGATACATACAGCAGTCCTAACCACAACAAATGCGACATCCCCGTCAAATCAGGAGATACACGTGCACCATTTAGAATCAACACGCCAATCAGCAGCAGACTCAATGTTCTCAACAGAACATGTACAAAGATTACGGTTACCGATGAACCTATCTTTTCCCTAGCCGCAACAGCATAAGGCACCGCCATGCCAACCATAAAAAGAAATCCCGGAAATACCCAGTCCGCCAACCCCATCCCGTCCTCATCTGCCTCCGTGTGCACCAGCCATTTCGGTACACCGGGAATAAACAAGTCATTGACAAATAACATCAGAAACAGCGTGAAACCACGCATAACATCCATTGAACGGATTCGGATTATAGGTACAGTTTGCAATGCGTTCATAATTGATTCTATGTGTAAAAAAGCGGCTATCAGCGTAGCCGCTTAACCAATCTCTTCCCCATATTCTTCTTAGATAGTTTTTTAGTGATTTTATGGCGACCAGGACTCGGTAGCTGATGCTTATTTTCGAATAACCTAAGATGAAAAAAAAACACCAATATATAGTGAAATAATTGTTCAAATTAGTGTAAATTTTATTCTCGAAATACACAAAAGGTAACTTGGATTAAATCAGAAGCAAGCCCTAGTCAATAATCAATAGTGATCAATAATTTGATCTCTACAAAGAAACTTTCACTAAAAACATCTATTTTATTCCAAAACTGATATTTTTGATCCAAGTTTCAAAACAGTACAAACCATGAATCAATTAAAATTTCGTGACGCATCACAACAAGATTTACCGCGCATTGTAGAAATATACAATTCGACAATTGCCTCCCGCATGGTCACAGCAGACACTGCACCTGTATCTGTTGCCAGTAGACAAAAATGGTTTGACGAACATAACTCTTCGAAAAGACCCTTATGGCTGGTGGAAGATAAAAATAATCAGATACTTGGCTGGGTAAGTTTTCAATCGTTCTATGGCCGTCCAGCCTACGATGCTACGGTAGAAATCAGTATTTATCTGGACGAACAGCAACGAGGCCGAGGCCTGGGTAAACAGATTCTCCAGTACTGCATTGATAAAGCCCCAAGTTTAGGCGTACATACCCTATTGGGATTTATCTTTGCCCACAATCTTCCAAGCATCGTATTATTTGAAAAAATGGGCTTCGAGGAATGGGCTAACTTACCCAATATAGCAACCTTAGATCAAGAAGAATGTAGTCTAAAAATATTGGGTATACGAATTAAATAATAAATAGATTATCGAATTAGGTAGACGTCATCGAAATATTTCAATGACAGCATAAAGATAAATCCCAGTTGATCTTAGCTCAACTGGGATTTTATGATAAAAGAATTAGATCGAAATTGTCAGTAAAGGGACATCCAGCCCCGACGCCATCATACGCGTTTTACTGCGGTGGGTCAACGAGCTCCAGAAACCGTATTTGTATGGAATCATCACCAGGAGATCTGTACTGCTTTCCCTGACCTCATCCCGGATGGCTTTTACGACCTCATTGGACGTTACATTTTTGTAATAATAACTTACAATTCCCATTACATTGTTTATGGCTTCCCGAGTTTCTTTTCCTTTTTCCTCATTCAGCTGCTCAACGGTCTTTCGAATATTGAGGACTTCCAGTACCGCACCAAATTCAGCGGCAAAATCCTTAACCTTTTCGAGGATTTCCTTTTGCACACCACGGACAATATCACAGGCGAAAAGGATATGCTCCAGACCTGTAAATTTTGCGCCCAGCGGAACTGAAAGAATTGGTATTTTTAATTTACTGATAGCCGCTGTAGTGGTATTGCCGAGCATATCTTGATCGAAAGAACGTTTGGCCATGCCCATAACCAGTAAATCCGCATTTGTCTCTTGGATACATTTGGTAATCTGGTCATAAAACAGACCTGCAGCAAGATATGGAATAGTCAGCACACCACGTTCTGCTGTAATCGCCTCCGCTTTACGCTGTAAGATCTTGCTTTGATGTTCAAAAATCTTGAACATAGAATCGGGAGAAAGTCGAGCGTTCATGGCATGGATAGAAGGATTTTGAAGAGAAAATAAGACGAGCTCATATTCTTTTCCAGCAAAAACTTCCATAATAAATTTTAAGGCATGTTCTGCCTCTTCCGCATAGTCTGTAGCAACAATAATCCGTTTCATATGGTCTGATTTAATTCAATAAAAAATCCCTTTTTATTACATTCAAGTTAACGAAAAATAATAAATCTATCAAACGGAGAATTGTCTCAACAAGGTCAATTTTCTCCCGATTTATGACTATTTTAAGTAGCTTGCTTTTACAAAAGAAGCCTTTTTCAAATAATCAATACTTTGTTGTAAACCCGTATAAATATCGTTACGTGTTTCTTCCAGCTCAACAAAGATATATTGTAATCCAGCAGCTTTTGAATTATTAAAGATTGCATCAAAACCGACCATGCCACTTTGACCAATTTCACGGTGATCTTTTATATGCAAAGCCTTAAATCTGCCGGCATATTTATTGAAATAATCAACTGGACTGACTTGTCCCATTACCGCCCAATAAACGTCCATCTCGAAAAATACATTCTCAGGATTTGTGTGCTCTATCATATAATCGTACATCACTTTATCCTCCACTTTTCTGAACTCGTGTGAGTGGTTGTGATAGCCGTATACGATCCCTTGCTGGCGGCATTTAGCGCCCACCGCATCCAGATAACGACATTGTGTTTCTAGATCTTTAAGTGTTTTGGGCACCTCCATCCAAGGCGTAACGATATACTTCATTCCCGCAGCTTTGTGTGTAGCAATACATTCGTCCCACCATTTTAGGGATTCAGTAAAATCTCCAGAGGCAAGCTCTTGTTCCGATAAAGTCTTTGTCGCGTGTGATGAAATCACTTTCATTCCAGCTTTTTCTACTTTTGCCTTAAACTCCTGTGGGCTTAAATTATATAATTTTCCATCCTTGTATCCAGCGGCTTCCACTCCTGTATAACCCAATGCTGAGATCTTTTGTAGAATCTGGTCGAAGTTTGGATTTTTCCCGATTTCTTCACGTACAGAATATAACTGTAAACCAATTTCCTTTTTTGCAGCTTTTTGTTGCGCAGATGTTGGACTAACAGCCAACATCATACATCCAGCTACCAACGTTCCAATAAGAGTTCTTCTTTTCATTTAGTGCTCAATTATTTATTATAGACTTCGTTCAACACAAAATTAAATGTAAACACAGCGTTTACAGGTTGTTTAGGTTTATCGCGTCAAATGTAGCTGCAATGTATGCAAATACTAGAAAAAACACAATGCTTTTACCGTTTTATTTATTCACATCACGAGCGCTGCTTCTTAAATATACATTTGTGGGAATTAAAACACGTCCAACCCAACGATTTGCAATCCAGCACTGTTCTATCCATAACAACAAACAATTTGAGCAATGGAAAATAAATATGATATTCCCGAACATAGCGACCAGAAACAGGAGGAAAAACTGCCTGATGTAGCCGTTAAGGAAAAAGACGATGAGCCAGCTGGTCGAAATATTAAACGTACACTGATTATCGCAGTATGTCTATTGGTCGTTTTTTATCTGATCTACTATTTCATGAGTGGACGATAATAAATAATTTACCGTGGCTCCAAACAAATAAACTGATTCTTGGAAACTGGAAACCAGGTAAGTTACCCTATCTTTATTGCACTATCTGGTAGGAGTCGGCCAAAAGTTTGGCCATAGCGCTATTAAACAACTTACCATGGATCCAGCATAACTTAACAAACTCGGAAGTTTGAGTCTGGCAAGTAAATAATATTATGTCAAATTATTTTTCATTTTCTATGCGCTGGATGATGGCAACGTATTGCTTTGCCCTTTCTTTACATAGAATATCGGTGATGTAAGGTCTTACGAAATTAATCCATTTAAAAACGTCTGTTATAACAAATATAGTATAAAAAAGAATAAATACAAATTTTTAAACAAAATAATGAACGATATTTTGCGCAAATTGTCATTCAATTCGTTGTATGACGGATGAAGATAAAGTATTACTGGAAACGATTGGTTTACGATTTCGCGCGAAACGCAATGATCTCTATTATTCCATGCGAGATCTCTCCAATATTACAGGCATTTCAACGGGAACATTAAATGGTATTGAAAAAGGAAAAGACCTAACCCTCAGCAATTTTATGATTTTATGCCGCAGTCTAGAAATTCAGCCGAAGATATTTTTTCAGCATGACATTGTTTTTAGTGCTCCGTATTCACTCCCCCCAGATGCACAAGAAAGAATTGCCCTAAGCAAAAAGCTAGATGATCTTGTCTATCGTTCCGATTTTTTCCACACAGCGCGGCGTGTTTCTGAAGTGCTTTCCGAGCTGGGAATAGACAAAAGCCAAAGCAATAAATTCTCCGTTTATCTAACAAGCTATTGTGAAGAAGGTGCCTTAATTTATGAACAGCATGGCAATTATAAGACCTATCGTAGAAAAGGGTAGACCAAAGTACTTACTTATTGCTTTCATTCACGAAAACGGTTCGCCCTTCTAAACGTTCCCAGATCATTAAAACGAACCCCATATTTGCGTAAGACTTCTTGTGCTTTCTTACGGCCAAGATGACGGACGTAAAAGGTCTCATTGACGACAAAATGATGAATACTATGTGTCCATCCGAAAAAGAAACAGAACAATTGCATCGGAAAGGTCCACCATACTGTCAGTACCTGCGTTTGTTCGATCACGTTTCCCGCTTCAACATCGCCAAAATAATGCATATTTGATGTGATAAAATGCAAACAAAATTGACGTAATAAGTTTGGTAGTAGAATAACATAAATGACCCCATGAAGACTTATCAACATGTTATCAACATAGTGTGGAAAACTCAAATCTAACCTAAAAAACACATTTAACCAACCTATTAGCAGATCTGCGAAATAGAAATATAAAACCACATGTGCAAAAATCGTTACCGGAACAATGCTCAAAAACATAATTCGTTTTAGTTTTGAAGAAATCTCCAATTTTAGATTTCCATTTTTTACTTCCTTATCCATATCGTTAAACATCCGATGCAGACGAAAGAGTCCTCCCAATACTACATCAGGTGTAGTCAGCAGACGTTTAATTGACCAACGCTCACCATTTGTCACACTACGCTCTTCAACATCGTGTAATGTACCTGAAAACTTATGGTGATGATGGTGCAAGGTTCTACGAATCCAAGGATTGACAGTCAATGGACGCAATATCCATACACTAAAAAGCATAAAATGATGAACCACTTTGTGTCTTTTAAAATAAAGCCAATGGATCAGATCATGTTCTATTTCATGCAATACGCCCATAAAAAATGCATTGCTAGCAATCATAAGCCAACTCGGCACAAGTCCGCGATACCAAGCGATCGATACAACCAAAATGGCCAGGATTGCTAGTGCAAATATGGCCATACCAATGCTGTTCTGACGTTTTAATATGGGGTATATTCTTTTAAGCTGCTGATAGGACTGATTTATTTCCCTCCTGATCTGGCTCGACTTTTCCTGATGTGTCAATTCGATGTGATTTTATTGGCAAAAATAGGGATTTTTTTGTGGACTTCTAATACATAGCAATCCAAGCAGATCTTTCATCAGGTCTGCTTTTTTGTGCAATCCAACGAGTTATCAATATGCTCCTCTAAACATATATACTTATTAAATAACAGGGACTTCATGCGTACTTTATAGGGACCTGATAGGGACCTCATTCGGATGAAAGCGTTTCAGCTCCCTATTAGCTCTCTGTAATGTAATAGTTTACTTACAATAAATGAAGGTATTGGTCTAAACTTATCCACCCCTTATAAGTTAGTAAAGCCTATGAACTTTAATTTAATACTATGGCAAATGTAAACACGGTATAAACGGTCCTCCGTCTAACCTACAGCGATATATATCACCTATATCTGGTATTTGTTGCTAGCGACGGGACAAACCGGAGCATGAATAGCTGTTATCTGGGCAATATAAAATTGGAAAGGAAATAAAGGTATTCATGGCATGACAATTCATTCAAAGGATAAATAAAGAAATTCAACAACAAAAACACAATAAACTTAATTACAATAAGATAACAACATTTTAACGCCGAATTTATGTAAATACCTTAAGTTCGTATTAACGATGTGATTTACAATCGATGGTTTCAACAGCCACTTCAATTTAGGCCATGAAGCCAATCGTCTTTATATCTAGTAGGCATTTGGTTACCCCCTCAGCAATCCTCAACACATATCCATGTGCAAGCCCTACTACTTTCTCTATTCAGTTCGGCAAGCTCATACCTTGCCGAACATTCTATTATTAATTGGACCAGAGCATTTCTAAAACACTTAACTCCCGAAAGGATCTGTCTTTTTCTCTGTTTTTACAATTTTAATCAGATGTTCCAGCGCATTTTTCAGACGTTTTGCATCATCTTCTGTTTGGATCGCCCATAAAATTTCATCCGTGCTTGGCGACGACTTGAATCGAATTTGATAACCTGATTTTACCCTGGCAATGACAAGTATATCTGATTTCGCAATATCACTTCGAAAATGCTGGCCACTGGAAAGAAAGACTGTCAGCACTTTCCCGTCTACCGTCACCGTATCAATTTTCGTATCCTTATAATGATAAGCAACTTTATACAGCTTGTTAATATAGGCCATCGTCTGCTGTTTATTCAAACCTGCATTTTGGGCTATTGTAGGTATTGCAATACCAATGGCCAAAAGAAAGCACAAAAAGAAATTTTTCATTTATCTATTATTTTTTATTCCCGCATATTTGCCTCACCATCGACAGCCTGGCTGATTTCTTTACGAGTTACCTCGATTCACCAAAACAATCCACCCCATTCATCACCCCAGCCGAATAGCATGTAGCACCAGTCACAGGAGCAAAATACGTTCCTTTTATTTATGGCTTAAAAATATAGATTTTATTTACTTTTTTGTCTATGATCCCAAAAACTAAAGTATTTTCAGCAGCAGCCTTTCGGTTGCCGCTGCTGAAAATACTTTGGATATTCTTATCCTATTTATTCTTTCGATCTCGATAAGTCCCGCGCATTTTCAGCCATACGGATAAATTCAGCACGATAACCTTCCTCATCTTTTCCTTTGGAAGCTTTTGCACGCACGATCAGCTGGTCAAAATTGGCCTTTTGCTTAAAATCAGAATCACGAAGTAGTAAACCAAGTTCCGCTACCGCTGTTGCAAAACGTAAATCTTCACTCACCTTGTTCAACTCCGTTACCGCAGTTCCTACCACCTTTTGCTGCAACTTACTTTTCTCCCCTTCAGGCTCCTTGTACCGAAATTTAACTGTTGCCAGTTCAGCATTTCTCCGTCCAGTTGCCTGACTTGCATGCTGTTGATATTTTAATGGATCTACCGTTCCGACCATTCCTGATTCAGCACCGACAGGTACAATTTCATACAAGGCTGTCACCACATGGCCTACGCCCATATCACCGCCCATCTTTTGATCATTATTGAAATCCTCGGCCTCCAGCAAGCGGTTTTCGTATCCCACCAAGCGATAGGCTTGCACATAAGTTGGATTGAATTCGACCTGAATCTTTACATCTTTAGCAACAGTAAACAACGTTCCCCCAAATTCGGTCACCATCGCCTTTCGTGCTTCCGAAATATTATCGATATAAGCGTAATTTCCATGACCTTTGTCCGCAAGAATTTCCATCTTACTGTCCTTAAGATTCCCCATACCATAACCGAGTACCGTAAGGAAAATGCCTGATTTACTTTCTTTCGCAATCAATTCTTCCATCGATTCGTCACTGCTCTCTCCTACATTGAAATCACCGTCACTGGCCAAAATAATCCGGTTGTTTCCACCTTTAATAAATTGTTGTTTAGCAATTTCGTAAGCCTTCTTAATTCCCGCTGCACCAGCGGTACTTCCGCCTGCTTCCAGCTCTTCGATAGCCGATTTTATTTTCATCTTTTCGTCGCCGGGCGTACTTTCCAATTTTACCCCTGCCGATCCGGCATAAGTCACAATAGCTACATGGTCTATGTCACGAAGCTGATCAACCAGCATCTTCAACGAAGCTTTCACTAAAGGCAGACGCCCCGGTCCCATCATTGACCCAGAAACATCAATCAAAAACACCAGATTAGAAGCTTTAAGCTTTGCCGTAGGCATATCTTTCGCTTTTAACGTTACACGCATCAGCTGATGCGCTGTATTCCAGGGCGCCTTCGTCAATTCGGTAACGATATTTACAGGCTCGCCATTTTTAGGTGCAGCCACCTCATACTGAAAATAATTGATCATCTCTTCAACGCGTACCGCATCTTTTTCAGGTAAACTTCCCGAATTGATAAAACGACGTACATTACTATAAGAGGCGGCATCAACATCTGCCGCAAACGTCGATAAAGGTTCTTTAAGCGGATTGATAAACTTATTTTCCTTTACCTTCTGATAAGATTCCTGGTTTTGATTAGGCATATACGCCGTCCCTCTGATATACAAACTTGATACTTGCCCGGACAAAGCTGCATTAACATTCATCATCGGTGCCGTCTGGCGTTTCGCTTTGCGCTCGTATCCGGTCACCACAACTTCATCCAATGTATTGTTTTGCTGCACCATCGCCACATCAACCTTTGACCGATGGTTGACCGCGATCCGTTGTTCGAGATATCCGATATAACTAAAAATCAAGGTATTTTTACCATCCCGGACCTGGATGCGATAATTTCCTTTATCATCGGTCAGGCCCTGCTCTTTGGTTACGTCATTGCTTACCTGCACCCCGGCAAGGGCAATTCCCGTATTTGCATCCACCACCTTACCGCTGACTTCATATCCCTGCTTGGCGTATCCACCAAAGGATAGCAACAAGCCTATCACAAAAAGTATTGTTCTCATATCATTCACGTTTTTGCCAAGGGATGCCATAAATATTAAATTTCCATAAACCAGAAAAAAAAAATATTTTTAACCAATAAATGTTTGCATTCAAGTCGTCAAAAATAGATACACCACAAGACCATGAGCTCTTGTTGCACTATCAGGAGTCTATGGATCTCCAGGTATTGGGCGATTTATACCAGCGACATACAGAGATGGTATACTACGTTTGCTTACGGTATCTCCAAGATTCCGAACTGAGCAAAGATGCTGTCATGAATATCTTTGAAGAATTAATATATAAAGTCAATAAACAAGAAATCAAGGACTTTCCGAGATGGCTCTATGTATTAAGCAAGAATCATTGCCTGATGTATTTAAGGTCCCAAAAAAACAAATCTCAAATTTCTTTGGATGAATTTGTGAAATTTCCGGGAGATATGCATCAGTATGAACAATATGATGAAAAAGAAGAACAGTTAACGGCAATGGAAGGCTGCCTGGGCAAATTGCCAGAAAAACAGCAGCAGTCGGTTAGACTCTTCTTTTTAGAGGAAAAATGTTACAAAGAGATTAGTGAATCTACCGGTTATAGCTTGAACGAAGTAAAGAGTTATATCCAAAATGGGAAACGGAATTTAAAAAATTGCATGGAGGCTTGGAATGAGCAACAGTAATTACGATATAGCATACTTAAAGAAATACGTCAACGGTGAACTATCTCCTACGGAGATGTACGCTCTTGAGCGTGAGGCACAGCGTGACCCCATGCTGGCGGATGTTCTGATGGGTATAGAGATGGATCAAAATAACACCGTAATTGCAGCGATCAATCAGCAAATTAGCCAACGTGCAAAAAGGGATAAGGCTGCTAAAATTAAAATATTTGACTGGAAAAGACTGGCCATCGCTGCCTCTACAATAATCGTTTTGGGAGTAGGTATTGTATTTTTCCGGCAGCAGCAAAAAAATACATCTGAGGCAAAACGTACTGCTGACGTAAACGTTACCCAGGATAAGCCAAAAACAAAGGTTATTGGAGAGGATTCTACCACGGCCACGGATGATATCAAGTCAAAAATCGAACCGCAAGATCGTTCGCCACAATTGGCAGATCACAACAGCTCCCGTTTTCGTGAACAACATCCACAAGAGGAGGTCACCATTTTATCGCGGGAACCCTCCCTGCGTGTAAAATCACTGGAAGAAATGGAGGGACGCCTCAATAGTGATCGCCCAGTATTTGGATTAAGACCTACAGACAGTGCAATTGTTATCGGTTATGCGCCAATAGCAAAGAAAAAAGATGCTTCCCAAACGATTATGATTCGGGGAACCTCGAGTTTCAACAATACTTTGGCAGGCAAAGCTGCAGGCATTTCGGCCATCCAACAATCGGGAACGCCACTACAACTCACCGTCCGTGACAAAGAGACTGGCTTACCGATTTCGGGAGTGACAATCATTCAACCCAATAGCAAGTTGGCAACTAATACCGACGCACAAGGACAAGCGACTGTCCAGCCTAGCACAATGGATTCACTTGTCGACATTATGGCGTTGGGCTATAATCCTATAGCATTGAATATGCGCCGCAACAAAAACACAATCATCAAACTGCAGCCTTCCAGCAACTCACTTGATGAAGTCGTCGTCACAACCATGTCTTCACGCAAATCAAAAAGTGCAGAACCTATCTGGGGCTGGAAATCGTTCAATAACTATATCAAGAAAAAAACTGCCAAAAGCCGCTACGAGGGTACTGTTCGTCTAAGCTTCTATATCGATAAAGATGGATTGCCGACCAATATCAGTATTCTCCAGAGTGCCAATGACTACCTCGATACCAAGGCGAAAGAAATCTTACTTTCAGGTCCTAAATGGAAAGGCGAAGACTACCGTTATGTTACGCTAACCTTCGAGTTCACCTTGTAGATTAATTTTTACCACCATTTTAATTTCTAGGGGTTTTGATTTAAAATTATTTCATACTTTAGTGTTATAATTCTTAACCATACAGTCATTTTTTATGAAAAGTTTTTTCACTGGCCTCCTCCTGCTTAGTGGTATACACCTACAAGCCCAAGATTTTTCGTTCGGTAAACTAAAAAAGGAAGATTTCGCCATTAATGTTGACAAAATCGATACGGCAGCAAATGCCTTTGTCTTACGTGAGTATGGCTCAGCCGAAGTCAGTTATAATAAAAACAAAGGTTTAGTTGTTGAATTTTTTAAACATGTTCGTATTAAAATTTTAAATAAAGAAGCCTATAGTTATGCGAACTTCAGCATTCCACTCTATAAAAGCGGAAACGATCGGGAAGTTCTTATGGATATCAAGGGAGCATCCTATCACCTCGTGGGTGATAAAGTCGTGGAAACAGAGATGACCAAAGCGAATATTTTTAACGAAAACTCCTCAGAAAACTATGCCGTAACGAAAGCGGCTATACCACAGGTTCAGGAAGGTACCATTATTGAATACCGCTACCGTACGGAATCCCCATTTATCTTTAACTTAAATGCTTGGGAATTTCAGGAAGACCTTCCGAAACTTTATAGCCAATATGTTACTCGCATTCCCGAGATCTGCCACTATAAAGCCAATTTAAAAGGTGGGTTCGCCGTCAGTGACCGGAAGGTAGAAAACTACAACACGGGCTTAAATTCTGAAGTCGGAGAAGTTCTAGGCAGCAAAACCACCTATACCATGGAAAATATTCCAGCTTTCCATACCGAAGATTACATGACCTCTTCCAAAAATTTCAGATCAATTATTTTCTTCGAACTCGGCAGGTATAGCGTTCCAATGGGACCGACAAAAGACTTCTCGCTCACATGGGAAAATGTTAGAGATAAACTTGTACAGGACGAAAGTTTTGGTGGACAAGTAAAACGAAAAACGGCATTGAAGGAGTTCATTGACCCTGTATTGCAGGATTCAAAAGACGACCTAGAAAAAGCGGTCAGGCTCTATACTTATTTTCAGAAACAAATAAAATGGAATAACCGCCATTCGATCTACGCAAAAAATATCAAAGAAGCTATCGAAAAAAGAACCGGCAATAGTGCCGATATTAACCTTGGACTGGTCAATGCCTTACGTTATGCGAAGCTAGATGCCATCCCTGTTATTTTATCGACACGTGAAAATGGCTACGCAGGGCTTTATGCACCGGCCATATCCGAATTCAACCATGTGATTGCACGGGTAAAAATAGGTGAAAACTATTATCTACTGGATGCTACCTCCCCGTATGAAATGTTCGGAAATATTCCAATGAAATGTGTAAATTATCAGGGAAGATCAATTCCCCTGGAAGGTGAATCCGACTGGGTAAAACTCGATGCAAATCTACCTTCGACTTATAGTAATTTCTTCTATGGAGAACTATCGGAAAATGGAGAATTAAAAGGAAAATGGATTACCTCGCGTAATGGTTATGGAGCATCCAAAATGCGTGAACGTCTGCAAGGAAGCAACTCCGAAGAAGAATTCTACGAAAAAATAGACGAAGAAAACAATCGCATCAAAATCAATAGTTTTAAAGTTTCTAATCGGGAATCGCTTGATAAACCGCTAACCGAAGAATTTGAAATTGAGATTAAAAATTTTGCAACGCTACAAAATGACCAGCTTCTATTCAATCCTTATATTGACACCAAAATGTCCAAAAACCCTTTCAATCTAACAGAGAGGAATTATCCAATTGACTTTGGTTCTTTGGTTCAGGAAGAAAGCTACATAGAAATCAAATTGCCAAAAGGCTATTCATATCCAACAGAAGGTAAGTTAAAAAATATCAGTATGGCTCTGCCTGAGCGTGCTGCCCGATATATTTTCAAAATCAATAATACAGCGCCAGATGTTCTGATTATCGAATCGGCCACACAGTTAAACAAACCCTTATTTATGCCGGAAGAGTATTTTGATCTAAAAGAATTTTTCAGCAGAATCATCCAGGCAGAAAAATTGGATGTCGTACTCAAAAAAATATAATAATTATCCTTAACACAAACTTCATTTTATATTGATGATTATCTTAAATAAGGGTGATAA
>JALAGS010000146.1 GCA_022712315.1 Sphingobacterium sp.
AAAGGTTGTTATTATCGGAAATGGTATGGTTGGTAATAAGATTTGTGAAAAATTAAAGCAGAAATCTAATAATCTAGATATAATTGTATTCGCGGAGGAGCCAATTCGAGCATATGACCGGGTTCATTTGACAGATTACTTCAAAATTTCGTCAATGAACGAACTTTTCTTGTTGAAAAATGAGTGGTATGTAGAAAATAATGTAAAAATTCATTTAGATGATCCAATTGTTGCTATAAATCTCTTAAAAAAAGAAGTAGAATCCTTAAAAGGTACCACGGTCAGTTATGATTATCTGGTCTTTGCGACAGGCTCTGCCCCTTTTGTTCCTTCCATTCCAGGGATGGAGAAAGAAGGGGTTTTCCTCTACCGTACTATTGAAGACCTGGAGTTGATCAAAGCTTATGCGGCGAAAGTTAAAATTGGTACGGTCATGGGGGGAGGACTTTTGGGGCTTGAAGCCGCTAAAGCATTGGTGGATCTTGGTTTGGAAGAAACGGCTGTAATCGAATTTGCTCCGCGCCTAATGCCGCGTCAGATTGATGATAGTGCGAGCGTGCTTTTACAAAATAAACTTGCAGAATTGGGCTTAAGTTGCCTATTGCAAAAGACGACAAGCCAATTGCTAGGGGATGATCGTCTGACGGGAATCGCTTTTCAGGATGGCTCGTCGATTGAAACGGATTTATTGGTGATCTCTGCTGGTATACGCCCACGTGATGAGCTCGCCAAGAAAATTGGATTGGCCGTCGGTGAACGGGGCGGAATAGTGGTTAATGCACAGATGCAGACTTCGGATCCTGCTGTGTATGCCATTGGCGAATGCGCACTGGTAAATGATATGATCTATGGTTTGGTAGCACCGGGTTATGAAATGGCTGAAATTGCCGCATCTCATATCGTCGGGGAAGAGAAATCCTTTAAAGGATTTGATATGAGTACCAAACTGAAACTGATGGGGGTAGATGTGGCCAGCTTTGGGAATCCATTTATCAGCGAACCTTATGCACGGACTATCTTGCTGGAGGATCGTAACAAAGGCATTTATAAAAGACTGAATGTTAGTACCGACGGAACCCGTTTGCTCGGAGGGATACTTGTTGGGGAAGCGGCAAGTTATAACATGTTGCTGCAAATGGTAAACAACAGCCTCCCTTTGGCCGAACATCCGGAGCTTCTGCTCTTTGGTGAGCTGCGTGAAAGCAAATCGACTGCCAATGGGTTGGAGGCCCTGCCTGATCAGGCCTTGATCTGCAGTTGTGAGGGAGTGACCAAAGCGCAGATTTGTGATGCGGTGATCACTGGTCATTGTGAAAATGCAAATGCGGTAAAGAAATGCACGAAAGCCGGATCGGGATGTGGCGGCTGTGTGCCTATGGTGAATGATCTGGTTAATTACACCATGAAACAGCAAGGGAAATATATCAGGAATACCATCTGTGAACATTTCGATCTGAGCCGTCAGGAACTATATGATCTAATCAAGATCCATGAATTGAAAAGTTACGATCATGTATTGGATGCGCTGGGTCATGGGCATGGTTGCGAAGTCTGTAAACCGTTGGTATCTTCCTTACTTGCGAGCCTTTGGAACGAGATGATTCTTGGTAAGGGTAATGATGTGGCTCAGGATAGTAATGACCGTTATTTGGCCAATATACAGAAAGGTGGGACCTATTCGGTGGTTCCGCGCATTCCGGGAGGTGAGATTACGCCTGATAAATTGATTGTTATTGGCGAAGTCGCCAAAAAATATAAGCTGTATACAAAAATTACGGGGGGACAGCGCATTGATTTGTTTGGTGCACATCTTAATGACCTCCCGTTTATCTGGGAAGAATTGATAGCAGCGGGATTCGAAAGTGGTCATGCTTATGGTAAGGCCTTGCGCACTGTAAAAAGTTGTGTGGGTAGTACCTGGTGCCGATTTGGCCTACACGATAGTGTGTCGTTTGCGATACGCATAGAGGAACGTTACCGTGGACTTCGGGCTCCGCACAAAATAAAATCTGCAGTGAGTGGCTGTATCCGCGAGTGTGCGGAAGCGCAGAGCAAGGATTTTGGGATCATCGCAACCGAAAAAGGCTGGAACCTCTATGTTTGCGGAAATGGTGGTAGTAAGCCGCAACATGCTTTGCTTCTGGCTTCAGATATTGATAGTGAAACCTGTATCCGGTATATAGATCGATTCCTCATGTTTTACATTCGGACTGCGGATCCACTGACACGTACAGCAACTTGGCTCAACAAAATGGAGGGTGGGATCGACTATCTGCGGAATGTAGTGGTAGAGGATAGCCTTGGAATGGGGGAAGCATGGGAACAGGATATGCAGCTGCTGGTGGATAGCTACCGTTGTGAGTGGAAAGTTGCCATTGAAGATCCAGAAATCCGTAAACGTTTTGTCCATTTTGTGAATGCGCCCGAAGAAAAAGATGAAACGGTACGTTTTGATACCTTGCGCGGACAAAAGAAAGCTGCCGACTGGAACCTGAGCACTTATTAAATATAAAATCGCTAAACCTTTTAATTGAAATCATATGAATACGCAAATTGACATGCAATGGCTGAGAGCCTGCCGGATAGAAGATGCTATTGAAAACGGCGGAGTCTGTCTTAAATTGAATAACGAACAGGTGGCTCTGTTCTATTTCGCCCGCCGCAATGAGTGGTATGCCACACAAAATGAATGTCCGCACAAACGGCAGATGATTTTAAGCCGCGGCATGCTGGGGTCTTTGGGCGAAACGCCTAAAGTCGCTTGCCCATTCCATAAGAAAACCTTTGCGTTGGACACCGGCGAATGTCTTTCGGGTGATGAATGCGCCATTAAGACCTATCCTGTGAAGGTGGAAAACGGAAGTATTTTTATTGGAATGACTGCTTAAGAGAAATAAAAGATAATTGAATCGAAAACCATTTAAAACAAAAATACGATGGATTATATTAGCCCCAAAGAGGTAGCTGGTGCCATGATGAACACCGCTGTCTACAAATCTTCGCTTCCGGTCAAAGATCTACTGATACGGGGAGCATTGTCAGGTGCCTTATTGGCAATTTCTGTAACGCTTGCATTGTTGGCCACTTCCCAGACTGGATTGGGATTAGTTGGCGCTTTTGTTTTTCCAGTAGGATTTGTTATCATCGTCATCCTTGGCTTGGAACTGGTGACAGGCAGTTTCTCCCTGGTTCCTTTGGCTTGGTTTGAAGGTAAAATCAATTTTAAGGCTATGGCCAATAATTTGTTCTGGGTTTTTCTCGGCAATTTAGTGGGGAGTGTTCTCTTTGCAATTTTGTTTTGGGCTGCCAGCACAGAAACTGGACACTCGAGCCAGCTGGGAAACATCGAGCAGAGCCTGATCCTGATCAGTGAAAAGAAAACCCTTGGATACAGTGCTCACGGCACAGCAGGCTTGTTTTCGGCCTTTGTTAAAGCTATTTTGTGCAATTGGATGGTTTGTATGGGTGTGGTGATGTCCTTGACTTCTAAGTCTACCCTTGGGAAAATACTGGCTGCAGGTATTCCGATCTTTATATTCTTTGCATTAGGCTATGAGCACGCGGTGGTCAATATGTTTGTGATTCCTGCCGGAATGATGTTTGGTGCAAAAGTGACTATCTCGGACTGGTGGCTGTGCAATCAGCTGATCGTAACAGCCGGAAATATTGTCGGCGGATTGCTGTTTACTGGAATGGCTATCTATTATACCTATCATCAAAAAGAAAAAGTGTCGACTTCGCAAAACTAAATTTTTATGCATCAGATAAAACAATTATTTATGTTACTTCTATCGCTAGCTATTAGCATGGGGTCTTACGGTCAGGAAAAAACTGTCAAAGGTAGTTTGTTTGAGGGAATTGCTGTGGCAGGATATACGGATCATGGTGCTTATATCAATTGTACTGGGCCAGCAGTGAAATATATATTCAGTGCAAAAAGTTGCCTGTTGCTGGGTTTATTGCCGAGCTTAAAACTTAAAGAAGATAAGGTTGAAGCGGGGAAGCCAAAGAACTCCTGGGTAACACCCTCTCTCGGGTTTGGTCTAACGGCCGTAATCCGGCATATTGCCATTCAGCTGCCAGCATTTTATGCGGCGAAAACGGGTACTGCTGATGGTAAGTGGCGTTTGGGTGTCGGTATAGGCTATAAATTTTAGTGTGATGTATTTTTAGGGAAATATATGGATTGGGGAGTCATTAGCTGTCACGGACGGTTTCGCTCCCCTATTTTTCTTCCGAGAGGTCCTGCAAAAGTTGGAAGTTTTTAATAAAAATATTTTTTTTGTCCATCGCTATCACCTGTAGATCGATAAGTTCACCTAGTGCACGGTAGACGGTCTCGTAAGTAGTGCCTACATAGGACGAAAGATCTTTTTTGCTTAAACTAAGTCCTATATATCCGTTCGTGTTTTTCTCACCAAAAATACGGTAGATTAACAATAGGCTCCAAGCAAGCCGGTTTTTAACAGGAAGTTGTGTCAGTTGGGTCATCTTTTGCTCAGAAAGATGTAATTCATCTGCAAAAAATAACATCAACTGGTAGCTCAATTCGGGATTTATGCGTAGTGTAGACAGGAAAAATGGTAGCTCCACGAAGCAGAGCTGCGTGACATCCAAGGTTGTTGCCGAAATGGGATAGATGGTTTGTTCTGTACTGATACCGCGATGGCCCACGATATCTCCCTTTTTTGCAAAACGAACAATGGTTTCCTTATCTCCAAGATTGCGGTGAACTTTGACGAGTCCAGACTGGACAAAATAAATACCTCGAACCGACTCCCCCTCGGTGATAAACTGCTCGCCTTTTTTCAATTTAATATTTTTTCGGTGCAAGTCGATCTGTCCAAGCCAGTCTTGTAAGACATAGCGGCACATAACGCAGGAATGGTCGCAAGTATTTATTTTTTTCGATTTCATGAAGGTCTGACTCGTATAATGGATGGTGTTTTAGCTGTTCAAAGTTATTATCTATTCGTTTAAAATCCTAATGTCAATTATGCTTGAATCCAGATAATAGAACCTTAAGGCTATCCAGCGCCTCTTCTAGCGGGAAAAAAGTCGAATTGTTGACAAAGGCTTCGTAATTTGTATTGATCTGTCCATTTTTCCACCGATAGAGTGCTTTGAGATCTGCCGATAATGGGGATTGTAGGTCGGTATAAAGTTCAGGTCTAAGATTTTCAACATAACTGTCCGGTGTTGCTAGCATCTGTTGCATAATGGTCGGTTTTTGATGTATTAATAAAGTTAGTCATAATTAACTGCGTATATCAATAGTGCTGCGCCCTAGTGATCGCGGGAAAAGTTAAAAAACTTAATAATTATTTAATGGGAATTAATGTAAATTTATTTCAGCATAAAGCTATAGGTATGCTTGTCGTCAGATAAAACGATAGCATGTGTTGAATTGTTAATAACACAGGTATACCCTTTTAATTTACTGAATATACATGAAAAAGATCGAACTTATTCCACTTGTTGGGATTCAAATCGAAGGTATTGGTCAGGTTGATCTCGGAGCGAGCCGTGCCGAGGTCCAACGTATACTTGGTACACCCTCGGATGCACTGGACGACCAATACTATTATGATGAACTCGAACTGAGACTTGATTTCAATGGCCAGGGAGTATTGGAATTTATCGAAAGTATCAATGGACCCAATCCGGAAAAAACGGAGATCAGCATCTATGGTGTTAATCCATTTCAAGTGGAAGCAGCTGAACTTATAACGATCTTAACGGATAAAAACCAAGGTGAGGTCGACGATGCTGAAGCAGGATATTGCTATACATTTTTGAGTAGCTCGGTTGGTGTCTGGCGACAGATGACTGAAGAGGATGTTCAGGAGGAGATCGAGGAAATCAAAGCCGACGGCGAATATGAAGATAATGCGGATATGCTATTGGAGGACCTTGAAAAATCAAAATTCTTTTGGACGATAGGCATTGGCGTAGAAGGGTATTACGCTGAGTAAAGCCAAATAATTACTGAAATAGCTGCCTAAACTCCAGGGGACTCTGATGTGTATTCTTTTTAAAGACCTTACTGAATGACTGCGGATGCTCGAAGCCGAGTTCATAGGCGATTTCACTAATGGAAAGGGTGCTTGTGCTCAAGCGCAATTTGGCATACTCGATCATTTTGTGCTGAATATGCTGCTGGGTATTTTGCTGTGTATAGATTCGAAGCAGGCTACCGAGATAGTTTGGCGATAGATTCAGCTGCTGTGCCAGAAAGCTGACTGTGGGAACACCGTGCTCCACGAGCATATCTTGCTGAAACTGCGCTGATAGTACCTGCTCAAACTTAGTGACCAGCTCTTGTGTCGATCGTTTGCGGGTAATAAATTGCCGTTCGTAGAATCGTTCGGCATAAATCAGCAAGCGCTCAATCTGTTTGATAATGAGTTCGCGGCTGAATTTATCGATATTAGACTGATATTCCTTTTCAATATTTTGAAGAATATCGACGATTACGGCTTCTTCTTTATCTGAAAGAAAAAGTGCTTCATTGACCTGATATTGGAAAAAATCATAATGGTGAATATGTTTTGCCAGTTCGCTGTTCCAGAGAAAATCAGGATGGATCAACAGGATCCAGCCGCTGGGCTGGGCCTGTATTTCCTGATTGATTTCCACTTTTAAAAACTGCAATGGCGATATAAAGGTGAGTATGCCCGAATCAAAATCATAGTGCTGTTGCCCATAGTTGAACCGGGCATTTACATTTCGCTTTAATCCGATCGAATAAAAATGCTGTATCCAATTCAATTTGCTGTCATTTACAGGATAATGTACCTGACTATAGTCGACCAAGCTGATCAATGGATGCTCGGGCTTTGGCAGTCCGCAAAAGCTGTGGAATTCCGATAGGGAATGAAAGCGAAATGTATTCTCCATTTTATAAATTTACTTATTTTCTTGTTTTGTTACCGTTTAATTTACATTGCCTCGCACACGCTCTGTGGCTTATTTGAGGGCTTGTTCAAAAGCGGTTGACACTGTATAGCTTTTCCATTTTTCGATTTCAGCGGTCAGCATATTGATTTTGTTTTTGGCCAGTTCATAAGCGTCTTCGCCCATCAAAAAATGGATAGGTGGCTGCTCCAGAGTGCTCAGCTCGATCAATAAGGTTGCCGCTTTCTGTGGATCGTTTGCCTGATTGCCATGGATCTGATGCAGATGTATGGCTTCATTTTCTCTCGCAGTGACGTAGGCTGCGATTGGATTAGCTGCGGTATGTAAAGACCCTTCGGATAAAAAGTCAGTTCTGAAGTAGCCTGGATATACCAAGGTTGTGTGTACGCCAAAGGGTTCCATCTCGGCAGCAAGGGCCTCGGTAAAACCTGCGACGGCAAATTTGGTGGAACAATAGACTCCAAAGGCTGGATAATTTCCTACAAGGCCACCGATGGAGGCAATATTGAAAATATGCCCCGATTGCTGGTGCCGCAAATGAGGTGCGATATGTCGGATGGTATTGAGGGATCCGAAGACATTGACCTCAAAGTTGCGGCGCGCTTCCCAGTCACTGAGCTCCTCCAAAGTGCCCGTTTGGCCATACCCTGCATTATTGACGAGTACATCAATCCTTCCGAAATAATCAATTGCCGAGAGTACTGCGCGGGCAACGTCTTTGTCATTGGTAATGTCAACTTCAAGGGGTAAAAAATTCTCCTGATCGCCGATTTCATCTTCCAGTGCCTGTTTTGATCGTGATGTGGCAACGACAAGGTAATCTTGGGCGAGCAATTCTTTAACGAGGCTGAGACCTAGTCCCTTGGAGGCACCTGTAACGAACCATACTTTTTGTGATTTCATGTGTTTCTGTTTTAAATAATGGATATTACAAAGGTGATGAATCGATGGACGGCAAATGTAGGCAGATCAACGGATCTTGTAGCCAGATCGTGGATAAGCAATTTTTTCTTTAAAACAATTTTTGCTTTTGAGTGCTTTATTTATAGGTGGTACCCATCTGTTTTAAGGTAGGCACCTCAAAAGGTAGTTAAACTTTAAAGACGTTGATATGTTGCAAAAAAATGATGTTGCACCCGATTTTACCTTGTACGCGACACCGGATCAAAAAATTAAATTATCAGAATTCAAGGGGCATAATGTGATATTGGCATTTTACCCGGCAGACTGGAGTCCGGTATGCAGTGATCAAATGGCGCTGTATAATGAAATGCTCAAATATTTCAAAAAGTATGATGCGGAGATCATGGGCATTTCCGTTGACAGCAAATGGTGTCATATGGCTTTCGCACAGTCCCGGAAACTGCATTTTCCACTTTTGGCTGATTTTGAGGGCAAGGGCGAGGTCGCCAAACAATATGGTGTTTACGATGAAGAGGAAGGTGAGTGCAAGCGCGCGCTTTTTGTGATTGATAAGGAAGGGGTTATTGCCTGGAGCTATCTGTCACCGACCGCTGTCAATCCAGGTGCCGACGGTATTATCGAAGCGTTGGAAAAACTTAAATCAAATTAATTATGTCATTGAAACCAAAAGTCAGCCATGCTGACCATATACTGGGCAATGGCCAGGCGGATCTGACCATTGTCGAATATGGGGACTATCAATGTCCGCATTGTGGTGCAGCCCACCCCATTATAAAAGAAATGATGGCCGAACTGGGAAGTCAAATCAGGTTCGTATTCCGCAATTTTCCGCTTTCGGAAATGCATCCTTACGCACGGCCCGCAGCATTAGCCGCGGAAGCAGCAGCACTGCAGGGTAAATTTTGGGAGATGCATGATGCCATTTACGAAAATCAAAACCTACTGAGTGCAAGATTGCTGCTAGATATCGCTGAACAGCTGGATTTGGATATGTCGAAGTTTAAATCTGATATTCAGGACCAAGAACTGTTGGATCGTGTAGATGCTGATTTTGAAAGCGGCATGCTGAGCGGCGTAAATGGGACCCCTACTTTTTTTGTCAATGGACAGAAATTTGATGGCGGAGCGGAGGATCTCGTTCAGGTGTTGGGTGAAAACTGAATATATGATTACTACTTAAACACAGGCGAACACACAGCAAGAAGTCTCTTGCAGGAAAATAGAACCTATCGTAAAAAAAGAATGACTCGGCTGTATAAATAACGATATATCGTTGTTTTTAAATGAGGTGTTAATCTTTAAAAAGGTTCAATTAGAGTGATTTATGTTTTTTGGATTGCTAGTTGCAATTCGAAATCATATCATGTGAACAATAAAATTCTTAAACAATTCATTATGGCAACATTCAAAGTTCAAGACGGAACAGAAATTTATTACAAAGACTGGGGAACAGGGCAACCGATCGTTTTTCATCACGGCTGGCCTTTATCCAGTGACGATTGGGACGCGCAGCTGATGTACTTCCTCCAAAAAGGTTACCGCGTAATTGCGCACGATCGCCGTGGACATGGACGTTCCACACAGACGGCAGTCGGTAATGAGATGGATACCTATGCATCGGACATTGCACAATTGGTAGAAGCATTGGATTTAAAAGATGCGATCCATATCGGTCATTCGACCGGTGGAGGTGAAGTTGTTCGTTACCTAACCAACCACGGTACATCACGTGTTTCAAAAGCTGTATTGATCAGTGCGGTTACACCGACGATGGCCAAAAGTGCGACTAATCCGGATGGCGTGCCAATGGAGGTTTTTGACGAAATTAGATTGAATACGGCAACCCGCAGACAGCAATATTTTCAGGATTTTACGCTTGCTTTTTATGGCTATAACAGGGAGGGAGCGAATGTGCAACAAGGTGTGATGGACAATTGGTGGCGGCAAGGAATGATGGGCGGTATCAAGGCGCATTATGACTGTATCAAGGCCTTCTCGGAAACTGATTTTACAGAAGAGCTTAAAAAAGTGGAGATTCCTGTATTGGTATTGCACGGTGAAGATGATCAGATTGTACCGATTGATATCACAGGTAGAAGAGCAGCGGAGTTGGTAAAAAATGGTACATTGATTACTTATCCCGGATTCCCACATGGAATGCCAACAACCGAAGCGGAGACCATCAATAAGGATATCTTGGCTTTTATAGAGAAATAAGGTGTCCCGTTGATCAAAAAAATAGTTTTTAAATAGTTGTAAAGCCATTCCCAGCGACGGGTAATGGCTTTCTTGTTTATTCCTCTGAATGTGAAAATTTCTTGCCAATGCCCAGCTTTTTCATTTTTGATTGGAGTGTTGTAGCGGGAATACCGAGAATAGTCGCGGCCCCGTTTGGGCCAGAAATACGGGCATGACAACTGCGCAGCACCCAAAGAATATATTCTTTTTCAAAATCTGCCAGGCTTTGTAAACGAAAATCAGGAACCCTGCTTTCTCCTGCAAAATGAGCTTCAGTAAAAAAAGGAATTTTCTTTACGGTAGACTCTTCTGTTGATAAAATGGAGCGTGTGATGAAGTGCTCGAGTTCACGGATATTACCCGGCCAAGAATGCAAATGGAGTCGCTGCATTACTTTTTTGCCTAGCTGCTTAGGAGGACTTTCTCCAGCATGTTTTACGAGAAAGTGCTGGACCAAATGTGGGATGTCTTCCTTTCGTTCACGAAGGGAGGGTAGTGTAACCGGAAATGCACTGATCCGGTAATATAGATCGGAGCGAAAGTTGCCGGCCTTCACTTCGGCTAGCAAGTCCTTGTGTGTGGCACAAACAATACGCACGTCTACAGGAATGTTTTTATTTCCACCCACACGCTCAATTTCTTTTTCCTGCAATACACGTAGGAGTTTTGCCTGAAGTGTTAAAGAGAGTTCTCCGATTTCGTCCAAAAAGAGTGTTCCGCCGCAAGCCAGTTCGAACTTGCCGATTTTGCGCTTTACAGCACCGCTAAAACTTCCTTTTTCATGTCCGAAAAGCTCACTTTCGATCAATGTTGGAGCAATCGCCGCACAGTTGACTTTTACCAGTGGACGGGTTGATCTCGGTGAAAGATAATGTACAAGATGGGCAGCGACTTCTTTTCCCGTGCCACTTTCACCTTGGATAAGCAGACTCATCTCTGAAAGTGCTGCTGTTTTGAGCTGTGATTTTACAGCTTGTATTAGGTCACTCTCTCCAATCAGCTGAGGAGCTGTGCGGTCTGTTTCCTTCGTGTAATCCAGAGCTGGCGTAAGGAGATCTGTCGAACTAGGTGGTTTGTTTATCAAGGTTGCATTTAATGACCGTTCATATATCAGTATATTACCGATGGTTATGCCAAGTTGAGGGATCAAATTTTTAATGCGGTACTCCAGCTGAGAATCGATATGTTCGAGTCTTTTGTAACCCAGACTTAAGATGCCCCAACAATGGTTATGTACACGAAAAGCTTTGGATACAATTGCTTTGGTACCCTCCTGTAAAGAGCTGAAAAAGTTTGTTGGAAACGACGTGTCTCTTTTTAAAATATCCTTTGCACGGTGTAGTATGGGATCTGGGGCATGGATGCAATCTTTAAAGAACTGATCTTTACAGCTTCGTGGTCTATCCGCGCTCGTGTTTGCCCTTTTTTTGGAATCAAAAATAGAGGTATAATTAATCTCCCGGTCGTCGGCAATAAATAGTGAAAACCAATTCTGCTCCAGTAAATTATAGATGTCGTGTTGAAGCGAATCCAATGCAGCTAACGTATGAAGAGGAGCCATTTTCTGATTTATAGCAATTTGAGCAAGCTGCTCGATTTCACGTTGTTGGATACGAACATAGATCGCTTGTGTATCTGATCCTACGGCTTTGTTTTGCATGAAAGTAATAGGCTAGGTTTGTTGTTAATAAAAGTCGGGTTTAATACCATATTTTTTCATTTTGCTATACAGACTTGATGAGCTGATCTGTAAGATTTCTGTTGCCCCGCCGTGACCTGAAACTTTGCCTTTGCAGGATTCAAGAACGCGTAAAATATGGTCTCGTTCGATCTCCTCGAGAGAACCTAATTTTTGAGCTGGAAAATCGGAAGAGATGAGTTTACTTTCCAAATGTTCAGCAAATATCATTTCGTTGATGACGGGGGCTTTTGCAAGCAGAACAGTTCTTTCAATAAGATGTTGCATCTCCCGGATATTTCCCGGCCATGAGTAAGCTTGCATCTGTGCAAGTGCGAGGGGAGCAAAGGCTGTGATGTTTTTTTTAAGTTTTGTGGCATACAACGCCAGGAAATAATTAGCCAATATTTCAATATCTTCTGCTCGCTTGCGAAGAGGCGGAATGGCAATTGGAAAAATGTTGAGCCTGTAATAAAGATCCAGTCTAAAGTTGCCTAGGGCGACTTCTTGTTCTAGGTTGCGGTTGGTTGCGGCGATAATACGTACGTTAATCTTGATAGGCAGATCTCCGCCCACACGGTCGATTTCTTGTTCTTGGAGCACCCGGAGTAATTTGGTCTGCGCTTCTAGAGGCAATTCACCAATTTCGTCCAAAAAGATGGTTCCGCCGTCTGCCAACTCAAATTTGCCTATTCTTCGATTTTGTGCACCGGTAAAGGCCCCTTTTTCATGTCCAAATAGTTCAGACTCAAGTAGAGATAAGGGTATGGCAGCACAGTTGACCACAACCAAAGGCTGATGCTTCCGTAATGATTGCTGATGTAAAGACTGGGCAATCTTTTCCTTGCCTGTGCCGCTTTCTCCCAGGAGCAAGACGGAGGTATCTGTTGGCGATACTAATTCGAGCTGTGATAAGACCTCTTGAAAGGTCTGGCTTTGACCAATGATTTGTGGTTTACCAGTTTTATCTTGAACTTCTTTAATTTGGGGTTGCTCAGGTTTGTTTTCCGTATTGAATCTTTCATTGGCAATATCGAGCATAATGAAAAGATCCTTTTCGCGAAATGGTTTTGTCAAAAAACCATAGGGCCTAGCCTCTTTAACGGCTTCCAAAATACCCTGGTTTGTATTAGCCGAGATAAATAAGAAGGGTATCTCTAGTTTGTTCAGTTCAAAAGCGAGGTCAATGCCTGTTTCATGCCCTTTTAATATGATGTCTAAAAGTACCCAATTAGGTTTTTCTGCAGCGATAATCGTCTTGGCTTGTGCCACAGAAGATGCTATGCCAGTAACCTCATAGCCGTGCTTTTTGAGAATCATCCTGAGATCATTAGCGACGATAAATTCGTCTTCTACAATTAAGATCTTTTTTCCTTTTTGCATAAAATTCGTTTTAAATTTCGCCTTCTTTCTGTGAAAATTGAATGGTAATGAAAACGCCCTGGTCAGATGTCAGTTTAAATTCGCCATCGAGCTGGGATGTCAGCCCCTGCATAAGATTCATCCCGAAAGAGTCACTGGTACTACTGTCCAGGTCTTTCTGTAATCCAATGCCATTGTCAGCAATGCTCAATATGAGGTCGAAAGGTGTGGCTTTGATACGTTTAAAACTGATAAAAACAATGCCCGTTCTTTGGACAAAAGCATGTTTAATGGCATTATTGATTGCTTCATTAAGAATTAGCCCTACTGGGACAGCCTGTGCTACGTCAAGCGTGATCGGGTCAACCTGAATTTCAAATTTAATTGATTTTTCGGACTGAAAGCTATCCTTCAGGTAGTCGGTCAGCTCCTGAATGTACCATTTCATGTCGATGCGCGAGAGGTTGTCTGTCTGATACAATTTTTGGTGAATCAGGGACATCGCATGCATCCGATTTTGACTGTTTTGAATTGCACTTATGGCGTCTTCGTTTTCAAGATAAGCAGATTGCGTATTTAGCAGACTGATAATAATCTGCATGTTGTTTTTAACACGATGATGGATCTCTTTGAGTAGCCATTCTTTTTCCGCGATCAACTGTTTGAGTTTTTCATTTTGTCCATTGATTTCTTCCTGTTTAAGCGTTAGTTTTTTATTGCTTCTTTTTTTTATAGTATTTTGAATGTATAAAAAGCCTGCGAAGATTAGCAAGAAGATCAAGCTTCCTATAAAGACGTAGCGTATTATTGCTTCCCGTTCGAGCAGCGACTTTTGAAGCTGACCTTTCTGTCGGAGGAGCACAATATCATGGTCTTTTTTTTCAGTATCATATTCTAATTGTAAAGCGGTAAGTTCCTTGGCGCGCTCAACGCTATTGATAGAGTCGCTGATTGTTTTGAAAGCCGCAAAGTTTGCGAAAGCGGATTTAAAATCACCTCGGGCCGAGTCGGCAAGGTAATAGAGTTTACGCAATTCGGATAGACGAAGCAGACTGCTTTCTTTGGTCAATGATCTTTCTATCTCCGCGAGGTAGGGATACATCTGTTTGATCTGTCCATCAGCAAAAAGATAACTTGCTATGCCAACCATCATGATATGCCTTTCCTGTCCTGTAATATTTCCAGCCTTGTAATATCTTAAGAGTTCTTGATAATAGGGGTAAGCTTTTTTCGTATCCTTATTTCTTGTGTAAAGCATGGTATACAAATAGGCATATCGTATGGTATAAATATCGGAAGCGTAATCTTTGGTGACGTTATTCAGCAGATCCAATGCATCTGAAACGCGATTGAGACGGGATAGAATCGTTGCCAAATTGAGTGTGATGGTATGGATGCCATATCTGTCACCTTTACTTTTGGCGATTTCAAATGCCTTTTGATAGTTTTCCAAAGCCTCTTTGTTGGATTTGAGATCATAATAGATTAATCCAACAATATTATATACGGCAGCCATATCATCTTTAGTTGTCGCTGTTTTTTCATTTTCTACTACCCGGCGGGCTTCGAGTGCATATTTTAAAGCTTCTTTGAGGCGCAGGAGCATGCGGAGATTGCCTGCAACGGAAACCAGCTCCTGACTGACGTTTTCATCGCCGGCCTGCTTTTTTAAAACTGCAGCTCGATGAGCGGTTTCTATGGCACCTTTGTAGTCCCCATAATTGGACAGAAAATTGGACTGTTCCATCAGGATTTTGGGTTCGAGCGATTTATCGCTGGTTTTTTTTGCTTGATCTAGCGCCTGCTTGAAGAAACCAGCCTTTTGATCAAAATCCTCATCCTTGATATCGTTAGCCATAGAAAGGTAAATCATGGCTGAGGCTTTCGGCAGCTGATGGCTGTTTGCAAAACGTAAGCTAGCCTCCTTCTGACTTTTCGCAAGTGCAGGTTTGCCCATTTCCTCTTGGATGCGTGCATCCAGAAGCATATTCAGGGCGGCTTCGGTTTTCAGATCGACCGAGAGGTGCAATTTTTGAGACTTCTCATTGAGCCATAGGGCACTGTCGAGATCTTTTTTTGATTCTCCCGGTTTTTCCAGATAGCATTTAGCGGCTTCATAAAGCATACGTGCTTTTTGTCCGGTATCCTTTTCATGCGATATGCTGTCCAGAAGATGCTGAATGGGGCTGTTGTCCTGACCGAGTGTATGATTGATCGAAAGGATAAAAAAACTAAATAATAGGTAGATTCTCATCAAGTTGACTTACGTTATAAAATAGAGCAAGCTATCGTTTGATCAGTAGCTTGCTCTAATATACTTTATGCCGATATGCTAATTATTGATTCTTATCCTTCGAAAAGAAATAACAGATCAGCATTGCTATGCCTGCAAATATAATAGAAGTTAATCCAAGTTGTTTACCGAAATAGGCTCCGGCAAGACAGCCAACGAAAAAACCTGATAGCGTGATCAGCTGTTTCCCAAAACTGACATTGGTATCAGGGTTTTTAAACTTGTTGGCAATAAGCACGCAGAGGTCCAGCGATGCCTGGGTAACATTCCCTGTCATCATGGTTGTAGGACCGTGGGTTGCTTTTGAAAATAGCTTTCCGAATGCATTTTGCATACCCAGCGCGAATACAATAAGCATGACTAGTCCATACATAATGGTTTTGGACTCGGCGACGGGAAGAACAATCGCTAGCAATCCTGCTAGGGCGAGCAGCAGGGCTTCGACGAAGAGAACCGTATTTTTCTTGTGCGAACGTGAGGTCAGCCATCCACCTACCATTACCGCGATTACGAATACCGGAAAGGTGGCTAATTTGATCCAAGCGGTGATATCTCCGCCATTGATAAGCTGGTAAGCGAAAACGATAAAGTTACCTGTGACGTGAGCCGAGAATATTTTGTCTGCTGCGACAAAAGTGACGGTATCACAATAACCACCGACAAGGGTGAGGACAAGTGTTGTAATATGAGCGTTATTTTGATTTTCCATGATTTTATGATAAATGTGCCCGCAGCATCCAAGCCA
Organism: Sphingobacterium sp.; assembly: GCA_022712315.1. Lineage (GTDB taxonomy): Bacteria > Bacteroidota > Bacteroidia > Sphingobacteriales > Sphingobacteriaceae > Sphingobacterium. Next base: position 16,159 of record JALAGS010000146.1, read on the forward strand.
TTTTTTCGTGGGTTTCCAGAAGCCCCGTTGCGTAGTCGCTAGTTCCGAGATCCTTTAGTGCAGTGGCAAGATGGTCGATGTTTTCACGCAATGAAACAATAATGCTTTCATGATCCATTAATAATTCTTTGATATGGCCAGCACTATCATTGCCTGATCTGTTCTCTTCAGTCAACTGTGTCAGTGCTAAAAACTGGTTTAGACTGGCAGGGGCATAGTGCCCAAGGGTACGGATGCGTTCAGCCAGGCTATCGATCAATTCATCGAGTTCATTATACTGAGCTTCAAAAAAGAGATGTTTGTTATAGAAATCGGCTCCTTCAATGTTCCAATGCGCATTTCTCGTTTTGGTATAGAGCAGATATTCATCGGCCAGTAGTTTGGAAAGAATATGTGCCGATTCGGCTAGATGGTTTTCGTGTATTCCGATACGTGGTTTCATCTGTTTATTTAATGATTAGTTGATAAATGTAATAGTCTATCGAATAGGTTCCGGGACCAGTGAGCAAAAGGAGCAAAAGGCACAGCGTATACATAAAAGGAATATCGCGGACCTCGCGTGAATCATGGCGATGCACAACAAAGTATCCGACTGCTGTAACGCCAATCGTTGGTAATATCGCCAGCCTTCCCATTAGTCCGACCGCGATAAAAAAGGGAACAATAGTATCTGCAAACTGGGCGGCCATAGCGTTGAGTTTCTCCGGCAGATGTAGGGGATTGGGGATATGCTCGGCCTGTGCCTGTGGTCCTTTCTGTATTTTTTTGAGACCATGAACGGTAAGCAGTTCCCATGCCAGTAATAGCCGAAAGAGGAGTATGGCTGCGTTGTTGACGGTATTTCCCAAATCTGTATAAAAGAGTTTTTGAAGTATTTCCATCTTTTCCGTGATTAAAATGCAAAGCATGAACAGCCTAAGGCGCCCCAAAATGCCGTATAATTGTTTATAGCAATATCGCTCATACGCGCATGGTTGTGGTCGTGTGCGTGTACCTGACAGCTACCGCTACAAAGGTGTAAGGTATTGACAATGCTGCTTTGTGTCGCCGAGGTTGCGATACGGCTGTTTTGAGCTGTTTTTGAAACGCTATAATAACCGCCATAGTTTTTGGTGGGTGACCAGTCGGGTAAAATTGGTATTGGTGGAGGAGAGAAAGAACTGAAATCGCCGTCTGCATAGACAATCTTGCCTCCCACAATGGTGAGTTCGGATTCGATCTCCTTGATGGATTCATCTTCTACCGTAAAATAGTCGTTGTTGAGGACCGTTAAATCAGCTAACATTCCCACTTCGATATCTCCTTTTTTCTGCTGCTCCTGTGAAAACCAGGCGCTCCCTTTTGTATAAAGTTGTAGCGCTGTTAGGCGGTCCAGTCTGCTGTTTTCATAAATTTGAAGTCCGCCCACAGTTTTGCCCGTAGTAAGCCAATACATCGATACCCATGGATTGTAACTGCTTACTCGGGTAGCATCCGATCCACCGCCAACGGGTACTTCCATGGCAAGCATTTTTTTGACTGGAGGTGTTTGTTCGGCTGCGGTAGCACCGTAGCGATCGGTAAAATATTCACCCTGATAGGCCATACGGCTTTGGATGGCAATACCGCCGCCTAATGCTTTTGTGCGTTCGATATTGCGCTCGTCGATTGTCTCGGCATGATCAAAAATCCAGGCTAGGCCATCGAATGGAGTATCGCGATTTACCTTTTCGAACACATCCAAAAATCGGCTGATGCTTTCGTTGTACGTTGCATGCAGCCTGAAAGGCCATCTGTTGCTGACGAGCAGGCGGACTACTTTTTCGAGTTCGGCTTCCATATTTTCACCAAGATCGGGTCTTGGCTGCAGAAAATCCTCAAAGTCTGCTGCCGAGAAGACCAGCATTTCGCCAGCACCATTGTGACGGTACATTTCGTCACCCTGATGTAAAGGAACGCTATCTATCCATTGCTGGAAATCTTCGTATTCATGCTTTGGTTTCTGTGTGAAGAGGTTGTAAGCAATACGCACTGTGAGCTGGTCTTCCCGATGCAGATCACTGATGACTTTGTAATCGTCTGGATAGTTTTGAAAGCCTCCGCCGGCGTCGATGACACTCGTAATGCCGAAGCGATTCAATTCCTTCATGAAATGGCGCGTCGAATTGACTTGCTCTTCGTAAGGAAGTGTGGGACCTTTGGCCAAGGTGGAATATAAAATCATGGCGTTAGGAGAGGCAATAAGTAGGCCTGTTGGATTTCCTTTGCTATCGCGTTCAATGGTGCCGCCTGGAGGGGCTGGTGTATCCTTGGTGTAACCTACTGCGCGGAGCGCTGCTGCGTTTAAGAGTGCTCTGTCATAAAGGTGAAGAATAAAAACGGGCGTATCTGGTGCGGTCGCATTGATTTCCGCTAAAGTAGGCATACGGCGTTCGGCAAATTGAAATTCGGACCAGCCTCCCACGACACGTACCCATTGTGGGTGTGGGGTTCGATCTACCTGCTCTTTCAGCACACGCAAGGCATCTGCCAAAGATGGGACGCCATCCCAGCGCAGTTCTAAATTATAATTAAGTCCGCCACGGATTAAATGGATATGCGAGTCATTAATGCCAGGGACAGCCCGTTTGCCCTTTAGATCAATCAGTTTTGTATTTGTACCGCTAAGTCTAAGGACATCATTGTCCAATCCTACATCGATAAATTTGCCCTCTTTGATTGCGACTGCAGTCGCTGCCGTCTGCGTGCTGCCGAAATGGGTTATTTTCCCATTATGAAGAATTAGATCTGCTTTCATAATTCTTTATGTTTAGTTGTGTAAGGAAGAAATTGCTTTTTTGATACCTTCTCCAGCAGTTTCGAAGAATGCTGGACCAGCCAATAAAATAATTTTGTTTAATACAGGCTTCTGATCCATATTTTTTTCACTGATCCATTTTTGGGTACGAAAGGCATCGATACTGCCAAGAACAACGTTTTCGGCTACTAGTGCTGTGGGTGAATCTACACCTGCATCTTTCAAGTCGCTGGCAAAGCTAAAATTGCGTACACCCAGACGCAGCGCTTCGCGCATAGCAACACTACCAACATCTTTCATGAGTCCAGCATTAAAATCTTCACGTTTGCCTAATCCGATCAATAACAGTTTTTTGCTTGCGAGTGTGCCATGTTGCGCCGGTGTCAGGAGCACAGTTTCTAGCGCATGCCCTTTGAATTTTCCTGTTTTACGTATTGCAGTCAGCGTACCGTGCAAAGCTTCGTCTAAATGAACAAGACCATTCAATGCGGCTGGCAATGCCGGTGGGGAGATGAAAATATCACCTTCGGTATATTCAAAGACACAGGCTACCTGTAGATCGCTGACGGCGGCAGATGGACCTTGTACCAAGCCCTCAATAGCCAATCCGTCTACATTCCCCCAGATGGAACTTGTGCCTATTGCCGTTGTTTTTGGAGCAGCTACCGTTGTTTGTGCATAAGTCTGTATTGGGCTTATCGCTAGCGCGCTGAAAAGCGCGATCAACGACCATTGAATTTTTTTCTGTTGAAAGATTGTCTTTGTAGTTTTCATGATATTAGAATTTAAAGGCTATTCTGCTGTTGAAGAAAATTCCATTTTTGGGTGTTGGAATAATATCTTCAATGAATGCGCCTGTTTTAAAATATTGGATGCCGGTTACCAGAGATACCTGTTTGCTGGCGGCGTAGGTAAAGTTGGCCAGATAAGCTGTTCCAATATAACGTTTGTGTGAAGTTGATCCGGGCAGGTTGAAGGAGCCACTTGGCCTGTATACACCATCCTGCAAGCTGTGCCGCCAGTTGAAAACCATGTCAACCTGCATTTTTAACTTAGAAAGTAGGTCGAAAGTGGCGTAGGGATGGATGTCAATTAGGTTTACAGGGCCGATCTGTGGGCTAAAACCAAAGTATCCGCCCTTTGGGTAGATGGGATTAAAGGTTCCAAGATTGCCGTCGCCGGCCTGTTTGTCGCCTGAAATATAATCATTGCGTAGATTGATAGATGGTTTAAAAATCGTATTTTCAAAGAGGTAACCGATATCCACGGATGCTGTCCAAGCAGCGATGTTGCCTTGACCAAAGGATCCAAACTGATAAGCTCCTTCGAGGTTGTAGATAAATCCACCCCCATATTTCCATACCCGAGCGCCAACAGTATGGCGGGTTTCGGCGGCTATTCCTTCTTCAAAAACGGAGCGATCACGATAGATACCAACATAGTATAGGTCAAGATTTGCCTGTTTGGGAACGATGATTCTACCGTAGGCACCCCATAGGTTGACCTGTTTCGAAGGTTTGTTGTCGAATATACCCGGTCTAATGGTATCGGCTATCATCGCGAATGCCTCCACGTTAACTTTGTTACTGCTGTATGCGATCTTGGCTCCGGTAAAGTACCTTCTTGCATTGGGACCTTCGCCTACGGAAATCAAACGGCCAGATCCATAGTCAAGTTCCTGTCTGCCCAAGCGGAATAGGATTGCTTTGTCCTTTTGTTTGAATACGGTAGCATCGATAAATAGGTTCTGTACATTAAGCTGATCTTCATCAATCTGGCGAGAACCATTTTTGCGGCCATGCTGCAGGGCTGAGCGAAGCTGTGTGAACAAACGAAAACGCTCACCGAAATGGATGTCGGCATGTAGGCTATAGCGCTGCAACAGGAAGTTGTTGTGCCCCAATGACTGTCGCCCCCAATCTTCATTATTGAAATCAACATATTCTAATCGAGCCTCGCCACCCATAGACAGCCATATTTGTCCATCAGCGGTTAAAGAGCTGTATTTTAGCTTTCGATAACCATGGCGTGTGCTATCTGCAAGGTTACTATAATCTTCCTCAAAGCGCAATAATTTGTAGGTCTGAGCCAACGAATCATGCGGTAATAGGTTAAATAGTAAGGCTGCGAGTGTCACCTTTCTGAGGTATGCCGATATGATCTGTAATGGATGCACGGGGTACGGTTTTGAGTAAAATAATGTCGTTTTTTTGTTAAGCGTGTTTCACCATATTGTGTGCATAATGAATCCCAAGACCATAACTGCCACCATGTTTTTTCATGAGGTCTGTTACGGCAACATAAGTTTCTTGGCGAGCCCAGTCACGTTGCAATTCGAGTAGGTACTGTATAGATGTGATTGGCTTGACGCCCATATGAATCATACGTTGCATGGCACGCTCATGGGCTTCTTGGCTGACGTCCCCACAGGCATCGGCGATGACGTACACCTCATACCCTTCAGCTAGTGCTGACAGCGCTGGCCCGACAATACATACGCCTGTCCACAGGCCTGCTAGTACTAATTTTTTTTTCCCTGTACCCGTGATGGCTTGGTAAGCCGCCTCGTCCTCCCAGGTATTCATGCTTGTACGGTCAATGTAATTTGTGCTGGCTTGTGGATAATACGTTTCAATTTCCGGAAAAACAGGACCAGAAAAGCTTTCTTCCGCTACAGTGGTCACAATGGTCGGAACATTGAATATTTTGGAAGCACCGCAGATTACTGCGACATTGTTGCGCAGTTCTTCCATAGTAATGCTTTTCGTGGCAAATGCCATTTGGCCTTCGAAGTCGATCAAAACAAGTGCGTGGTTGCTTGGCGACAATAGTTCTAGTGATGGTTTCATAAATGTGTGTTTTATTGTTGTTTGATGATTGTTGAGATTCAATTTTTTTACCTTTTTTCCTATTGTATTGATAGTTAGTTTTTTGTGTTGTTTTGTTGGTTTTTGAAATTGACGATATATCGTTAATTGATTTTTTGTATTAAAATATTTCAATAAATCAATGATCTCTTCGCCCTTTCGCCATACTGGTTGTCCCTTATGGATTTGCAAGCTCTTACTGTATACCCAAATTTAGGCGGGTTAATTTTGCTGTTTATTGAACTAGTTCAAGAAAAATCAGGGTAGGGAAAAGAAATAAAATGGACTGTATCTAGGGATTTCGAATTGGTCTGTTAGTGATGTCTGGACGGCGAGCTCCTGTTTTGTGAGTTATTTTTATAAGAAAATTAACTTTTTTTAGCTGTCTACAGCATTTTTTGTGATTTATGTTATCTAAAAGCTAAATTTCCATTAAATGTATACCTGCAAAACCTGTTTAGTTGTTGATGTTATTGATATTAATTAAATATTTGTTAACATTACGGTAAATTATAAACCGAGTCAAAGCATCAACTTTGATGCAAAATTCTAAACCAGACTAAAAATGCAGAAAACATTACTAATCAGTATGGCATTGGGTCTCTCATACCCCACTTGGGCTAATGTAGAGCGTGATTATGTCAAATTGACCCAAGAGACGCACAGTGTTGCAGCTCAGTCTACCGTGAAAGGGGTGGTAAGAGACAAAAACGGAGCAGCCTTGTCCGGAGTCACCATCACCAATTTAACCAACCAAAAGACAACCTCAACGAATGTAGCGGGTCAGTTCACGATTGAAGCTAGTGTAGGGCAAAAGCTCAAATTGACAGGTATAGGCTACAGTGAAAAGATCGTCAGTGTGACCGGAGGGCAGATCGATGTCGTCATGGAATCCAAAGACACTGAACTGGAAGAAGTCGTGGTGGTCGGTTATGGTACACAGAAAAAAGTGAATCTGACCGGTGCTGTAGACCAGGTGGGGTCTGAAGCTTTTGAAGGACGCGTACTGGGCAACGCGAGCCAGATGCTCCAAGGTGTAATTCCCAACTTAAATGTAACCCCGGCAGATGGTAAACCCAATCGGGCGCCAAGTTTCAATATCCGTGGTACAACTTCCATTGGTCAGGGGGGGAGTGCACTTGTCCTTATCGACGGTGTCGAAGGGGATCTTTCTGCTATCAATCCCAATGATATCGAAAGTGTAACGACACTGAAGGATGCTGCTTCATCTGCCATCTATGGTTCCCGCGGAACGTTCGGGGTTGTACTTGTCACAACCAAACGTGCCAAGTCCGGAAAAACGTCTATTAACTATTCGGGAAGTGGCTCTTTTCAGAAACCGATCGCTTTACCCAAATTTGTGACGGATGGCTACGAATATGCTTCGCATTTCTTTACAGCCTATAATGCCTGGAACAATTATTCCTCGATTCCGAGCAAGCTCAACAAGACACAGATCTTTACAACAGATTGGCTGGAGGAATTTAAGAGAAGAAAAGAACAGGGGATTACAGAACAGGTCACAGTAGATGATAAGGGCAATTATGTATACTACGGTAACGAGGATTATTATGGCATGCTGATCAAGGACAATACCTTTGTCCAGGATCATAACCTCTCTATCAGCGGTAATTCGGAAAAAATGGATTACTATATTTCTGGCCGTGCTTACGATTATAACGGTATGTACCGCTATAATAGCGATAAATATAAGACCTATAATACGCGTGCAAAAGCCGGGCTTCAGGTGACAGACTGGTTGCGGATCAGCAATAATATCGATTTTAACTATGCCAAATACAGGGATCCTTCCACAGCGGGTGAAGGTGGTAATATCTGGCGTAATATTGCAGATGAGGGACATCCTTCTTCACCAATTTTTAATCCCGACGGATCAATGAGTTTCTCGGCAGCCTACACTGTAGGGGATTTCATCTACGGCAAAAACGGTACAAACACGGCCAATCAGGATCTCCGCAATACCACTTCCTTTGAAACCAAGTTTTTAAACAATACTTTCCGTGTAAAGGGGGATCTCACTTTCAGAAACCGTGATTTTAGTTCGGTAAGGGTTCGTGTGCCTGTCCCATATAGCACGCAGGAGGGAAAAATGCTGCGGCTGGAAACAAGCATGAATGATAATATTTATCAAGTAGACCAACGTTACCGTTACTTGTTCGGAAATCTTTACAGTGAATATGAACGTACACTAGGTGACCATTACTTTAAAGGTTTGCTCGGTTATAATTATGAACAACGGACTTATAATTCAACTTATATCACCAAGACCGGTCTGCTTAATGACGACGTAGAAAATATCAATCTGGCAGTAGGGCAGAATACCACAGCAACGGCGGGTATAACAAATACCGCAATGTCGGTGTATTTATGCGCGCCAATTACATCTTCAAAGACCGTTATCTTTTCGAGTTCAATGGCCGGTATGACGGTTCGTCCAAATTCCCGACCAACCAACGGTGGGGATTGTTCCCGTCTGCATCCGTAGGCTGGCGTATATCGGAAGAACCTTTCTTCCAAGTGGACAAAAAGGCGCTGTCCGACCTGAAGCTAAGGGCTTCGTATGGTTCTTTGGGTAATGGTAATGTGGATCCTTATTCCTATCTGGATATTTACGAAATTAAGATTATGGACCGGGTGCTTAATGGTCAGAAACCGGCCTATACCTCGGTGCCTAAAGTTATTCCGGATAACTTGACTTGGGAAACCGCGCGTACGGCCAATTTAGGTCTTGATCTATCTTCGTTAAATGGGAAATTGACCTTTACCGGAGATATCTATCAGCGCAAGCCCCTCAATATGTATACCCTTGGTGTCGCATTGCCGGATATTTTTGGAGCGGAGTCACCAAAAGGAAACTATGCGGATATGACAACCAAAGGTTTTGAACTGAGCTTGACTTATAAGGATCGATTCGACCTTAATGGCAGTCCGTTCAACTGGTCTGTGCGCGGAACGCTGGCAGACTATAAATCCAACATAGACCGTTATGAGAATAAGGAAGGTTTAATCAAAGACGGTTCCTATTACGAAGGACAGCGGATTGGTGAGATCTGGGGTTATGTAACCCAGGGATTATTCCAGAATCAGGCAGAGATTGATGGAGCAGCAAAACAAAAACTGATCAAATCGTCCAACAATGGAACAATCTATCCGGGAGATGTCCGTTTTACGGATCTCAATGGCGACGGTGTGATTGATTATGGAAACAATACGATCTACAGTCATGGTGATAGAACGGTCATCGGTAATGCTGATCCAAGGTATATCTATAGCTTTAACCTCAATTTGGACTGGAAGGGGATCTACTTTTCTTCATTTTTCCAGGGAGTAGGGAAGCAGAACTGGTATCCGAGCAACGAGTCGATTTTCTGGGGACAGTACAATAGACCTTATAACAATTTACCGGAATGGCATCTCAATAATTACTGGACAGAAGATAATCCGAATGGTTATTTCCCACGTTATGCCGGCTATAACGAGTCTATTAAAACAACACCCCAAACGAGGTACCTGCAAAATGTGGCCTATATTCGGATGAAAAACTTACAGATCGGGTACAGCTTTCCTAAGTCTGTGACAAACCGATTAAGAATCAGTAGTCTTCGTGCAGGCCTATCGGGTGAAAACCTATGGACCTGGTCACCGCTTTACAAAAAGACGAAGGATCTCGATGTCGGCAACCTGGGCAAATCGGATCCTGAAATCGGAACAGGGTCCGGTGACGGATTTAATTATCCGATCATGAAGAGCATCAGTTTTAACTTATCTATTGGCTTATAGTTTTATATTAACATGAAAAGATTGTTTTATATACCTGTTGTTGCACTTTTGTTCAGTTCTTGCGAACTGAATGAGCTGCCAAAGGCAGGAGCTACCGAAGAAGATATCTTTGGTAGTGAAAGTGGATTAAAAAATTACAGTAACTCCTTCTATCGGAATATCACTTCGGGAAGTGACGCTTATAAGGGCGATGCAATGGCCGATTATTCGGCCGTAAACAGCCTAAATGATTTTATGGTCGGCGGTGCTTATAGCGCGGAGATCAGTTCGGGCTGGTCGTGGACGACCTTGCGCAATATCAATCAATTGATCGCTAAGTGCAACAGTCCCAAATTGACTGATGCCATAAAAAATAATTATATCGGCCTGGCCCGCTTTTTTAGAGCTTGGTTTTATTATGAAAAAGTGGTGCGCTTTGGCGATGTGCCTTGGGTAGATCATCCGCTGGCAGTGGATGAAACAGACATCCTCAAGGCACCACGCGATTCGCGCGAGGTGGTCATGAAGCATATCATGGAAGATTTAGACTTTGCCTACGCCAATATCACCAATACGGGAGGCGATGGCAGTACGGTTAATAAATGGACCGCACTTGGTCTAAAAACGAGGATTGCACTATTTGAGGGTACATTCCGTAAATATCATAAACTCAATCTTGCTACACAGCCGGAGGTATTTTTTCAGATGGCAGTAGATGCTGGAAAGATCTTAATGGAAAATGGCCCTTATGGACTTAATATCTCTGCAGATCCCAAGACCTCACAGCGGATGCTGTTTACAAGCAATGCACCGGTGACCAAAGAGGTTATGCTGGCTGTAACCTTTAGCAAGGATCTTGCGCTGTTGAATGATGCGAATTGGTGGTGGACGTCGGCTACCTATGGCCCTCGTCTGAGTTTAGTAAGACCCTTTATCAATACCTTTTTGAATGTTGATGGTACCCCTTATACCGATAGACCCAACTTTCAGACGGAGGAATTCTATGAGGAATGTCAAAATCGTGACTTGCGGCTTGCACAGTTGATCCGCACACCGGGTTACTCGCGTAATGGACTGGCGGCACCTCCAAATTTTGCGAGTTTCACCTATACAGGCTATCAGCCGATTAAGTATACATTGGATGATTCATATTATGACAACGGCGGGTACAATACGAATGCGGTGCCGCTAATGCGTTATGCGGAGGTGTTGCTAAATTATGCTGAAGCAAAAACAGGAACTCGGTACCTTTACCGATGCGGACTGGTCCAAAACCATTGGTGCGCTACGTGAAAGAGCAGGGGTCAGTAGTGGAATCAACAGCTTGCCGACCAAAGTTGATAATTATCTGAAAAATACATTCTTCCCTGATGTAAACAGTCCTGTGCTTTTGGAAATCCGCCGGGAAAGACAGGTAGAGCTGGCGCTGGAAGGATTCCGTTTCAACGATTTGAAACGCTGGAAACTTGGACCGTTAATGGCCAATTTACCTTGGACAGGTATCTATATTCCAGCGCTGGATAAATTGATCGATATCGATCATAATGGTACACCTGATGTTGTCTTTTATGACGGCAGTAAATCTGCTCCTTCGATCACTGTCCCTGCGGGAGTGGCCAAAGTGGCCATTGGAGGCAAGAGCACCAACTTCCAGACGATGACTTCAGACAATCACCTGGAATGGTTTAAAGCGGTGAAACGTACCTGGGATGATAACGGCAAACAATACCTTTACCCGATTCCGTCTGCAGCAATCGTGTTGAACAGTAATTTGACGCAGAATCCGGGTTGGAGCAAATAGTGCTTATTTGATCTGTACTCCAATAAAAAGCCCCTTGCAATGCATGGGGCTTTTTATTGGAGTGAAGAATGTATTTTAAATTTAACTGATTTTAGTTAAGTTTAGGTGGAGCAAAGCCACTATGTATGAACTTAGAAATAAATTTACCGGTCTATAGCGAAGAGTTAGGACTACAGTCTTCTTGGGAGCCCGGATTCGAAATAGCGGTAAAGGTTACTCAAAACGAAGCCGTAATTAGTGCAAATAAACAAGGACTTATTTCTCTCGCTAAACAGCTGTTGATACTCGCTCAGGATGAAGTACCGAAAGGTTCTCATTTTCATCTGGATGAAACAAACACCCTAGAACAGGAATCTATTTCCCTGATCTTGGAAAAAAGATAACTGTTATGGTAAATTTAATGAGAATAGGGCTATTAAAAACATTAAAGACCGGTCTGTTATTTTTAATAGGTTGTGGCATAACCTCTAATGCAGTGGCTCAAGAAATTTTGTATGTATTTCCGGAGACAGTAGAGAAGATTTTAGATCAGCATTTGAGTAAATACAAGCTGAATGAGGACAAAGAAAGAGTCTATCTGACTTTGGATAGAAATGCGGAAATATATACGCTAACAATATCCACCTACTTCGTGGATCGTGATGATGATTTGACCCGGTGGATTAAAGGGAGCAATCGGATGGGGCTGGTCAATACCAAAAAATTTCCCCTATTGTTTGATATAGATTTTGATTTCGGAACACCAGATACGAAGGTCGTTGGTAACTTTGGAGAACGAGAAGGGCAGGTTAGACGTATGCGGGTTCTTTTGCATGGGTTTTATGTGAAGTTTAATAAAAGTGGAAAGATTTTGAGACAGTACGATGAGACGCTATAACTGCAATATTTTTCTTATAAAACCTAAAGAGCTTAATAAGAAAAATATTGACACAGCTTCACATCACATCATCGGGTTTTGTTGTTGCTATCGACGCTCCTGATATACGCCAATTTCATGAATGATAGCACGATCTTTTTGGGGTTTGATGCTGAAACGTAATTTTTGTCCCAATACTTCGTCGAAGCGAAAGATCTTGATGCGGCCCTGCTGCACAGCCGTGGCTGCAATAGGTTGCCATTTACCATCCTTCAGGTAAGATAGACTGTATTGTGCCGGATGATCTTTTCCTTCGGTAATGACGACACTGTTGAAGCTTTTGCTGCGGTCAAAATCCATTTCATACCAGAGCTCCCCCTGAACCAGCGGGTTGGAGACCCAGGCGCTGCCAAAATTATCATCGTTAGCAAAATCCATGATATTCATATCGTCACTCCAGCTGCTGTATGAAGGTACTTGCTTAGCGATATTGTGATCGACAATAGGAGCTTGGTAGTCTGGTAAGGTGCTGTAGTTGGGCCTGTTTTTGTACAATGTGCCGATTTTTTTTAAGGCGTCGAGCGCATTCTGATCCATGAGGCCATCACTGTTTGGAGCTACATTGAGCATAAAGTTGCAATAGGCACTGTTGTAGGGGATAATGAATTTCTCAACCAGCTCATTGACATCCTTAACAGCTGTATTTGGAAATGAGGTTTTCCAGAACCAATTCTGCTGTAAAGGAAGGCAAGCCATCGCAGGGAGTTTGTTGTGTTCTTTGGAAATAAATTGCCCAGCTCCTTGTTCGTAAGATTTGATATCTGTATAAAAGAGGGCATCACCGGGGTATTTTGCGGAATTGAGATCCATCAATAAGCATTTGGGCTGTAATGATTTGACAAGGTAGTAGATGTCATCGAAAGGAACATCATCGTAAGAAATGCGTGACCAAGGTGCATCCCAGCCATCAATCACCAAGGCGTCAATTTCTCCATATTGGGTGAGCAATTCGGTCAGCTGATCTTTGATCAGCTGGATATGGGCTTTGGTAATTGTGTGCGGCCGTATACCTTGGTGCATATCCAGTATCGAATAATACAACATAACCCGAAGACCATTTTTGCGAAAGGCTTCCGTAAACTCCTTGACAACATCACGGTGTAAAGGTGTATTCATGACGTTGTAGTCTGTGGTTTTGGTGTTCCAGATCGGGAAGCCACTGTGGTGCTTTGTTGTCAGGCAGCCGTAACTCATATTTGCCGATTTGGCCGCTTTGGCCCATTGATCTGCATTGAGTTTGGGCGATTTAAACAATTCAAGAGCAGCATTGGGATCGGACCAGTCCTGTTCCATAAAAGTTGGCATACCATAATGGATAAACATGCCAAATCCTAGATTGACAAAATCGAGCTGGCTCTGCTCAAGTACTTTTTTTGAAAAACTGGTTTGCGCAAACAGATTTTGGCCCAGCAGGAGGTAACATAGACAGAGTAGCGTCTGGGAAATTTTGGACATAATTTGCTAATTTGTTAGGCTGTAAAGATAGGACAAGGAGGAGTAACCTGTATTTAACAGAAACCTAATGAATGCCTAATAAAAGCCTAATGGGTATCTTGGATCGATAAATAGATGTTATTTTTAAACCATGAACAGCGCCGGTAGAAATATATATCCCTGGGCATTTGGCACCAGCTTCCTGATCTTGACCCTGTTGATCGGTTTTTTGATCTTCAATACGTATAAGCTTGAAGATAAAAATTACCAGATTGGACAGCTCAATCTGATTCAGAATGCCTATGGTGCTGCAGTAATGGACGATAAGATATTCCCCGGTGGTAATACGATATTCCAGACTTCATTAGTGCCATGTCTTTCGATCTGGTATAAAAAAAAGCACACTGGTGCCTCAGATGCTTCTGAATTTGCACAACAATGTATGGAACCTTTTCTCAAGCGCTTGCGGCAAGAGCAATCACTGGATAGTATCTTTCAGCAGATTGTACAGCAGCAGCAACTTGATAGAGATCTTGTCTATCTATTCCATTTTGATAAATTGGAAGTTTACGATGCTGCTGCTAAGGATTGGAAGGTCTTTTATGAAACGGCTAGCGATAATCCTGCTGGGGCCATAAGCGGTAGACTTGAAAATCCTGGGCTAAATAATCGGGTATTTGAACTATCGGTGAGTGATAAAAATCCATTTCCCTATCGATTTACGTATAGCCTATATGTAGATTATGAGAATCGAGGCTGGCGAATTTTCCAACAAATGGTACCTGTTTTTTTGCTGTCTTTGGCTTGTATTGCCGTCATTGTGCTGCTTAGTTACCGGACCTATAAAAATTGGATCAGCCAGCGTAAGCTCGCTGATCTCAAAACAAGTTTTCTGAACCATATGCGGCATGAATTCAATACACCGCTGACGACAATCCTGATCAGTGCACACAGCCTGATTGACCGTGAAACCAATAAAGATGAGCGGGAAGTGATGCAGCTGGGGCTAATCGTGGAGCGGCAGGCAAAGCGGCTCAAAGCTTATTTTGAACAGGTCATGGGATCTGTTGCCTTACAAGAACGGCCACCAAAAGTCGTGCAGCTTCCGCTGAACCAGCTTACGCAGCAGCTGCTGGATGAGCTCCGTTTGCGTTATCAAGATGAGATTGAAATCCGATACGAAGCACTATTGTCTGACGTGGAAATGAAACTAGACGAAGATTATTATTTTTCGATCTTAGATAACCTAGTTTCCAATGCCATCAAATTTAATGACAGTGATCAAAAAACTATAGGGTTTACCTGGCAGTTGACAGAAGACCAATATTGTCTCAAAGTCGCAGATAATGGGGCTGGTATAGCCTCCAATGAACGTTCTAAAGTATTTACAGCATTTTATCGGGGAAGATTATCGGGCAATAAACCTGGGCTTGGATTAGGTTTGTATTACATTAAATCTTGTTTGGACCGGTTGGGCTGGACAATTCATATCGAAGAGAAGCCAAGTGCTGGTACGATTTTTTATATTTACATGGGCAATGCGGCATTCAATGGCAAAAGACAAGATTGATATTCTTTTGATCGAAGACGAACCCGATCTGGGTGAGGTTTTTTCGCGCTATTTGCGCTACAAAGGATTTACGGTAATTTGGGAAAGTACCGCTGAAGGGGGCTGGGAAAATTTTCAGCGTGTTTCGGTCAAACTCCTGATCATCGATATCCAGCTGCCCGATGGTAACGGTTTTGATCTTGCGCAACGGATGATCGCTAGTAATCCGGGACAGCCTGTTTTCTTTTTGACAGCACTTCATGAACGCAACTCTCGATTAAAGGGGCTTTCTTTAGGCGCTGTTGATTATATTGCCAAACCTTTTGATATGGACGAAATATTGCTCAAGATTCGTAATTTATTGAAGGTGGCATCCGTTTCAGACAAAGATGCACTTTTACAGGTAGAATTGCAGATAGGCAACCTGCGGCTCAATATGGAGCGGTTTACACTGGATAATGGTCTGCAGCAGGTGCAAAAACTCACTGTCAGGGAAGCAGAATTGCTGCATTTTTTGATTCTGAATAAAAATATGTTGGTCAGCAAAAAAGATCTACTCTTGCAATTTTGGGGCAATACAGATTTCTTCAATGGCAAGAGTTTGGAAGTTTTTATCTCCAGGCTTCGCAAATTGTTGCAGATGGATCGTAAACTCCACATCGAAAGTATCTATGGTGCGGGTTATATATTACATGAACCTATCTAATTCTTTTTTACACGAATAGCAATACAATGATATACGAAAATATTCTAAAAAATGTGTCTAAGTGCATTACGTTGACCGCAGAAGAGACCGAGCAGTTCACCGGTATATTAACGACAAAAAAAGTTCCCAAGAAGACCATGTTATTGGAAGAAGGGGAGATCTGCCAGTTTGAAGGTTACCTGCAAAAGGGCTGTGTGCGGATCTACTACCTCGACGAAAATGGCTTCGAAGTAACTTTAGCCTTTGCGGTCGAAGACTGGTGGATCAGTGATATTGCATCTTTTCATTATCATACGCCTTCGAGCCTCTACATGGAAACATTAGAAGATAGTGAGTTTTTAATGCTGACACCAGATACCAAAGAACGGCTGCTGGAGACGATTCCAAAATTTGAACGTGTATTTCGTATGCTGGTTCAGCGCCGGCTTGCTGTTTTGCAAAATAGGTTGATCCATACGATGGCCAAACCTGCGGCTGATCGATACCTCGAATTTATCGAGCTTTATCCTACGATATCCCAGCGAGTGCCACAGTATTATATTGCTTCTTATTTGGGCGTTTCGCCGGAATTTGTCAGTATTATACGAAAACGGCTTGCAGCAAAGAAATAATAGCAGCATTTGTTGCCAATGGCTCAATAACCTCGGATGTAGTTTTAAATACTTAAGGATTGGGCTATTTTTATGCTTGAGCTTTTGAGGATGTATAAATTGAGCTTTCCGACAATTGGATTTTGTAAAAGGTATTGGATATTTGTTACCTTTAGGCTAGGGCGGTGTTTGGATATCGGTACCAATGATCGCTGGCCTGTATAAAGAAATAATAATGAGCATAGAAGAGAATGATTTCGGGAAAGCTTTTTTGTATTCCTGTTATGTCGAAAAAGTATTTGGTCATGAACAGTTTATCCCTGAGCATGTGGTCTTTTTTCAGCTGTCGGGTGAGACGCATCTCGACCATCAGAAGGGAAAACTGATCGCTACCGAGGGGCAGCTTGTTGTGGCGCGTAGAAACCAATTGGCGAAAGCTTTTAAGCATCCGGCAGCCAATAATGTTTACAAATCTGTTTCCGTATTGTTGCAAGGGGATCGCTTGAAGCAATACGCGATGGATCATCACCTTAGTTCGGATAAAAAATACATAGGAGAGTCTAATGTGGTGCTGGAAAGCGACCTGTTTATCCAAAGTTATTTCGAATCATTGACTCCTTATGCCGAGGCCGCCGACCGCGTGAGTCCGCAGATGGAACAGATCAAAATCTATGAATTGATTACCTTATTATTGGAAAGTTATCCGCAGCTGAAAGATCTGTTGTTTGACTTTTCGGAGCCACATAAGATAGATCTGGAACAGTTTATGGTCAGAAACTATCGGTACAATGTACCCCTCGAAAACTTTGCGAAACTGACCGGCCGTAGCTTAGCGAGTTTTAAACGTGATTTTGAAAAGATATTTCAGACATCACCTCGAAAATGGCTACAGGAAAAGCGTCTTTCCGAGGCCTATTACCTGATCGAAAATAAGCGTCAAAAACCTTCCGATTTTTATCTCGATCTCGGCTTTGAAAACCTCTCTCATTTTTATGCTTCTTTCAAAGAGAAGTTTGGGATAACGCCGGCGACCATCAACTCGGTCGCATAGAACTATTTTCTCCACCAATAGCTAGGTTCTGTAGGAGCCTGATCAAGGTTGATGACCTGGCCGATCATCGGAGTGAGCAAAGGTTGCTGCTGTTTTGCAGCTTCCGCGGAAATGCGTTCCAAGGGCTCGTTCCAGGCATGATTGGCAAGTACAAACTTAGATGAATGGACGGGAAACAGCAAGGTGGCTTTGAGGTCATGTGCTGCTTGGACAACCTCTTCTGGCATCATGTGGATATGTTTCCAGCTGAGATCATATTGGCCATTTTCCAATATGGCGAGATCAAAGGGACCTAATTGATTGCCGATTTCTTTAAAATGGCTATCGTAGCCACTATCTCCTCCTAAATAGAGTTTTAGGGAAGGTGTCTGGAGGACGTAGGAGGCCCATAAGGTATTAGCAGTAAAGATGCTGCGACCTGAGAAATGTCGTGCCGGGGTGACCGTTATCTGAAATCCGTCGCCAAGATCGACCTGATCCCACCAGTCTTTTTCGATGATCTGTTCGGGACGATATCCCCAATATTCGAGGTGGGAGCCAACACCAAGACCAACAATAACTTTTCCAACTCGGGGCTGTAAAGCCTTTAGCGTTTTGTAGTCCATGTGATCGTAATGATCGTGTGATATAAATAGAAAGTCAATCTGAGGGAGGTCAGCCAGGGTAGAGACATCGGCCCCTTTAAAAGCCTTTACACTGCCCGGAATAGGAGAGGCGCTGCCACTAAAAACGGGGTCAACAAGTATGTTCTTGCCATCTAAACGAAGAAAATAGGAGGAATGGCCAAACCAAACAAGTCCGTGAGACTGACTTAGCAGTTTTGTCCAGTCAATGCTCATCGTAGGTATAGCGTGCTTGGGACTTGTTTCGTCCGAGCGCTTAAAAAAATAATCGTATAGGACCACCGTCCAAGGTTGTGTTAACTGTGGTGTGGGACTCATATTGCGAAATTTACCGTCCTTAAATTGCTTGGATAGTTGTATGCGCTGAAGTCTTTCGCCCGAAGGTCTTCTGCCAAATTGTGGGTGCATCATATATAGTCCGATGAAAGCGATGAGAACAGTCAGCCCTAAGATTGTTCTTTTCAAAAACCGAAGCCACTTATTGCTGTTGTTTCTTGTTGTCATCTGCATTGTTGTATGGCAACAAAGATAGGACTCAAAAGGAGGTTATTTTTTCGCCGATGGCTCAGTTTTATGTGCTGTATGGCTCAGGGTAGTTGACCCGTGAAGGCGGTATTGGAAAATTTATCGAAGTCTGCCTCCATGTAGAGGCAGACTTTTTTTTTAGCCCTTATAAGGTTTTTTAGCAGCCTCTATAAGCTCTTTCATTTCTAATTTGATATAATCTACGTTTGGCGTAGATCCGGTCAAAAAGTAACGGATATTTCCGTCCTTGTCAATGATAAATTTTGCGGGAATGCCCTTGACGCCAAATTTTGCTGCCATGACCTCTCCGGTTTGCGGATCTTTTTGATCGTCGTAAAGCACTTCAAAAGGATAGTTATTTTTTGTGATAAAGGATACCACATTCTCTTTATAGTTCTTATCGCGTTCCCAAGTATTCATGAATAAAAATTGTACTTCTTTATCATCTGCATAAGATTCTTGAGCGGCTTTCATTCCAGGGAATGAACGTACGCAAGGTTGACACCATGTTGCCCAGAAGTCTAAAACCACAACTTTTCCTTTTAAACTTGCCAAAGATACTTTTTCACCCTTTAGATTGAGTAGTTCAAAATTGGGTGCAGGTTTAAAGGTTGCCATCTCTTTAATGTGGTTACGAATGTTTTGTGTTAGCTCCTTTTTTAATAGAGCATTAAAATTGTCATATCCTTGA
Organism: Sphingobacterium sp.; assembly: GCA_022712315.1. GTDB lineage: Bacteria > Bacteroidota > Bacteroidia > Sphingobacteriales > Sphingobacteriaceae > Sphingobacterium. The sequence continues at coordinate 35,468 of JALAGS010000146.1, forward strand.
GCAGATCCATTTAATTCAGTATACAATGTTTTAAGATCATTTTCGACCGCAAACTGTCCTTTAGCATATAATTTAGTTAGAATATTATAAGCTTCGAGCTTTCTTCCTGTACCCATTAAAGATTTGTAGTATACGGTCGCCAATCCATCAGCCTGCTCGGGAGCTGCCTTTAAAGCATTCTCTATATAACCGAGCGCTTCAGCGTATTTTTTCTGAGCAACAAGGATGTTTACATACGCTGACATGGAGCTTGCGTACCCCATGGCTGCGAAGCGGGCTTTATTGTCTTTCTGGTTCTCAGGAAGGGTAAGATAATAGTAACTATCATCCATAGCGGTTTTTAACAGCGGTGCTGCGGTAATCGTATCGCCAGCGCTCAATAGGATTTGACCTACGGGAATATATCCGTTTCCACGCCAGAATCGTTCTTTCATCTCACCAAGATAATGTATTGCTTTTGGGGCATTTCCGTCGTTGGCAAAACTCTGCGCTAGATTAGCTAATACATAATCATATGTCAACGGCTCCTCAATAAAGTTTTTGACCGGCCATTTCTTTATGAGTTCATTATATGCATTTTCTTTCTGTACTGGGGTACTTGCATTGTAAAAAACATCAGTTATAAAGGCATCTCGAGTTAATGATCCTTTTGGATATTTTTTCTTTGCTAATGCTTCTACCGAAGATTGCTGCTCTTCTTTTCCTAACGAGCGTAAGATATTGATAGTCGTGCGGTACTCATCTTCGGATTTATAAGTCTTTAGTTCACTCATCAACACGTTGGTAAGAGAATCCTTTTGCGTGAGTGTCCCTTTTTCGATAATCGGCAAGTACTGTTGATATTTTCCGTTTGCCTGTTTTTGTGCAAAGGCAGCTGATATCGAAAAGACCAAAGTAGCTGTTAAGATTTTTGTTTTCATTTTTTGATTTTATAACGTTTTTAATCATTAATCTTCATATCCAGGGTTCTGTGTTAAGTTTTTGTTTATCAAGATCTGAGCTTGGGGGATAGGAAATAAGACATCTGTTGGTTGCCAGTTGGATTTGATTGGAGACAGCACAGTGCTAGCGCGTTCGGTTCGTTTCAGATCGAGCCAGCGATGGCCGAGTTCACCAAAAAATTCATGCAGGCGTTCGGTCTCTATTGCAGTAAGTAATTGAGTTTGGTTTAAGTTCGTACTAAGTCCTGCTAGTCCTGCACGATTACGGACAGCGTCCACATCAGTCCGTGCTTCTGTAATTTTTCCGAGTCTGGCTCTTGCTTCCGCACGAATAAGGTATTGTTCGGCTAAGCGAAGCACAATATGGTATTCGGATCCTGTGCCTGAGGCAACTTTATATTTCGTTATCGCATAATAGATTTTGTTTGATACGGTCTTTGGACTTGTCCAATTTGTTTTTCTTAAATCAATGTTAGGAGCTGTCTCAAAGCTGTTGTATACCGCGTCTGGCAGCGTATAACCGGGGGTAGATGTAGCTGCCGTAATATAATTGGAACCAAATGTAGTCACTCCGGTCTGCGTACCAAGTTGCAGAATAACCTCATTACTTGAGTTTATAAAGCTTTTATCTGGTGTAGGCATGCCATAATCAGATGATTGCAGCACTTTGGTTGCGTAAGATTCCGCATTTTGATAATCTTTTTGGTAAAGAAACACCCTAGCCAATAGCGCACTGGCGGCTGCTTTGTTTGCTCGACCTCTTGGACTTGCAGTCGCATCATACGTTGTAGCCATTTTACTCTCTGCATCCTTTAGGTCAGCGATAATCTGATCATACACTTGTTGCACGGGCATTCGCGAAAGAGCTGCCTCTTCAAAAGCATGGAGGTCATCGCGTAATTGCAGTGGTACATCTCCGTAAAGGTTAGCGAGATAGAAATAGGCGTAAGCCCTAAAAAATTTAGCTTCACCCAGGAGTTGGTCCTTTACACTTGGGGTAAGGGTGGTTGATGCTTCTAGACCCGAGATTGCATTATTTGCATTCTTGATAAGTTGGTAACAATTTGACCAGAAATTAGCGACATTGCCGTTCGTGTTCAAAAGGCTGTTGCTATAGAATTCGGCTGTATTTGGATCGGTAGCATTATATTGGAGGTCATCGGCAGCAAGCCCAGTATAGAAAGTTGATGTTCCAGCGAGATTGATGCTTAATGTTGCCGTATACAATCCGCGTATAACACTGTTGGCTGAAGCATCTGTAGCGAATGCCTCACTGGCAAGTACCTGTGTTGGTGGAGCACCCAAATCCACAAATTTTTCGCAGGAGCTGAGAAGAAGGGATCCGCTGGTAATCGTTAATAATAGTATGGTTTTATTAATGTTTAATTTCATGATTTCTAGTTTTAAAATTGACAGTTAAATCCAAATACAATCGTACGCAATGGTGGGAGTACCTGCGCAATCGTTCCGGTCCCTAAACCAGATGGCCCTCCTTGGACAGTAGTTTCGGTATCTAGAACATATTTATTCTTGGCCCATGTAAATAGGTTTTGACCTTGTATAAAGACATTGCAGTTAGACATCTTTAGTCTCGAAGTCCAGCTCTTAGGTAAGTTGTAAGATAGATTGACAGACCTTAATTTGAGGTACGAAGCATCACCATAAACTGCGTCAGAACTTGTATATTGGTTATAAGAGTTGCTTAAGGCAGTTCCCTCAGCCGAAGCGGCGGGAGTTGTAATAGCACCCGGGATGGTTGTATTGGTGTTATTCGGTGTCCATCTGTCCAACCAATAATCGTTTTGGTTGACCATCGCTCCAGGTCTTGTATTGAGGATTTTGGTTACACCAAAGCGGTGATTAAATTGAAAAAATACGCCAATTTCAAAACCTTTGTAGGAGAACGTGTTATTAAATCCGCCATAGAAAGGTGTACCTAAATCAGCAACATAACGGTCATCACCTGTAATAGCTCCATCACCATTACGGTCTTCGTATAAAGCTCTTCCTGTTGCCTGGTCTACACCTTGATAGTGATACAAGCGGATCATATTGAGCGGCTCACCCACCAGAAAACTACTGGCATAGAATGTGTTTTCAATTCCAGGAAATTCTACAAGTTTATTTTTATAAAAAGTGAAGTTAGCTGACGTTTTCCATGTAAAACTTTCATTTGTAACATTGGTGGTATTCAGTTCCAATTCCAAACCTGTGTTTTGGATCAAAGCCGGTAAGTTTTCTTTGTAACTATTGTAGCCCGTTTGGGTACTCAAAACTAAATCAGTTATTTGATCAGAGGAACGATTTCTGAAAAAATTTCCAGTGAATAAAATTCTATCCTTTAAAAAACCTAGATCTAGCGCAAACTCCAATTTTTTGGTTGTTTCCCATTTGATATATTCATTTGGGAGTGTTCCAATATTCATGGAAGGATTATTTAAATAGGCCGTTGTCGAAGAGTAGAGGGGGAGATAAAGGTAATTTGAAATTTGATCATTACCTGTTGTTCCATAACTTGCTCTCAATTTACCAAAACTTAAAAATGGCAGATTATCCTGCACAAAATCTTCTTTTCCAAAGACCCATCCTAGCCCTACTGCGCCAAAATTACCGAATCGATTTTTAGGGCCGAAACGAGATGAACCGTCTCTTCTGAAAGTTCCATTGAACAAATATTTTTCTTTCCAGTCGTAGTTCACTTTTCCAAATACTGCATTGTACTTGTAGTAAACAAGGTTATTGCTTGCTGTGAATAATCCTGCCGCACTGAGGGACCCTAAAAGAGCATCGTTTGAATAATTAGAGCCGTTGGTAGTCTGCGAGCGCGATGAATTCTGCTGAAAACTTGTCCCGATCAATGCCGTCAGTTTCCCTTGGCCAACACTTTTTACATAATCCAAAGTCGGTTCAATGATCCAATTTTCGGCCTTTGTATTGGAGAAACTTGATGAACCAAGCGGATTTGAGACAGTATTATTTAGAGACGTAATTGGGCGTTGACTATTTTGGTTCAATTGAGTGATTGTGTAACCAAAATTTGCTTTTGCTGTTAGTCCTGATATGATTTTATAACTCAAGTTGGCATTTGAGATCAGATTATTGGTATTGCCAAAATATTTACGTTCGAGCAATGCGATCGGATTGTCAATAAATGCCGATGACGGTAACCAATAGTATTTTCCATTGTCACCATAAATTGGATAATTTGGGGCCAAATTGTAGAGTGATGTGACATCAGACGAAGGCATATCCGAATTATCGTTTGCATAGCTCACTGATAGAGCTGCATTGAATTTTTTATCAGAAGAGGTGTGATCTAGATTTAATCGGGAAGTAAAACGACTATTTTTGCTATCCCCATAAAATACGGTGCTTTCGCGTCTATATCCTGAATTAAAGAAAAAGCGCGTAGATTCGTTTCCTCCAGACATATTCGCTTGGATGTCGGTTATATGCCCTTTGTTTCCAATAAGCATTTTCTGCCAGTCAGTTGATTTATTTTGATCCCATAGCATAAGATCAGGAGCATTATCTACTGTAGGTGTAACCCCTGCATTGGCAAAGGCCTCTTTTCTTAAGTTCAGATATTCATCGAGATTTAACATGGGTATAAAGCGGTTGACCTCTGTAAATCCGGTATTGAAATTGACACCGATACGGGTACGGCCTGCAGATCCCTTTTTTGTGGTAATCAATATAACACCATTAGCGCCGCGACTTCCATAAATCGCCGTGGCATCGGCATCTTTCAACACATCGATACGTTCAATGTCTGCAGGGTTAATCATACTGAAAGGACTTAACCCGCCAGAGGAAGCTGAGATACCAAATGAATTGAGGTTATCAGTAGCAGGTTGTCCACCGTTAAAATTTGTAAATGGAACTCCATCAATAACATACAATGGGATTGATCCTGATGTCGTACCACTTAAGGAAGCCTGATTTCTGATCTGAATCTGAACAGCGCTTCCGGGTACCCCATTGTTTTGGGCGATTAATACGCCGGACATTCTTCCGGATAGCGCAGCAAGGGGATTACTTACCGGTTGAGAGGTGATGTCTTTTGCTGTAATCGAAGCAACAGACCCTGTGTTCAGTCTACGTGTTGTCGTACCATAGCCGATAACAACCACTTCTTCCAAACTGCCTTCTTCAGGTTTAAGTCTAATAGGAGTAGGGTTAGCACTCAGTTGTTTTGCTGGAATATCGACCTTTTGATAACCTATAAAAGAAAAAGTAATAATGACATCATCATTTGGAATACGGAGCCCCCATTGTCCATTGACATCAGTTGCAGTGCTCGTTTGCATATTACGGTATTCTGCTTTTTGCCAATCTTTAATGATGACAGATACCCCTGCCAGTGGTGCTCCATTTTCGTTGACTACTTGTCCCGCAATATGTTGTTGATTCTGTTGTTTTTCTTTTACAGCGATAATATTGTTGTCCAATATTTCCCATGTTAAATTGCTTCCGGCCAGAGATTGGGAAAGAATATCTTTTACACTGATTTTCTTTCCTACAATATTGACCGTTGTATTGGGAAGAATTGATTTGCTAAAGAACATTTTATATTTGCTCTTATCATTGATTGTTTGAAAAACATCTTCGATCTTTCCGCCTTGGATGGAGAGGTCAATTTTTTCCGTTTGAGAATAGGCGAAGCTCTGTACATGTAAGGTGCTTAGACAAACGAGCAGTAAAGCCAATCTCGATTCTTTTCTAAATTTGGGTTTTGTTTTGTTCATGTGAGTTATGTAGGTTGATTTTTTTTAAAATAGTTGCAATTGATTTTTCCCCGTTTTTTTAATTTGAAAGTAATTGACAGTTTGTAATGCTTTTAGGATATTTTCCAGTTGTTCATTTTCGAATGTTGCTGAATAGCGTTGGCTAGCAATCGATTTATTTGTAATTTTAATTTCCACCCCATACATACGCTCTAGTTTCAACGCGATATCAAGTAATCTTTCGTCTTGAATTGTCATACGATTTAATAACCATTCGGTTTCCAGGGCAGATCCATCTTTTTCCGAGACGGAGAATGGCTGGATCGCTATGACCATAGGTGTCGAGACAGTTTTAGCCCTTGCAGGCAGGGATTTATCTTCGGATTCATGTACCTTGGTGATCACAAATTTTTCTTTGGGTTTTAATATAAATTTCTGATCGTTGGTCCCAGTCTTCCAAATTGATACTTTGCCGCGCACAAGAGCTGTTTCCGCATTATTTTCCTCCGTATAATCGCGCACATTGAAAGCCGTGCCTAATACGCTAATTTCCATTCTTGGAGTGTGAATAAGGAAAGGTTTGGACGGGTCTTTTTTGACGTCAAAAAATGCTTCTCCTATTAAAGTAACTTCACGTGTGCTTGAGTCTTTGAATGAGGTAGGGTAGATTATTTTACTAGAGGCATTGAGCGTAATCTTTGTGCCATCCTCGAGTACAATTTGGCGATGTTGTCCATTGATTAGCGTGACTTCTTGATTGTTGGGAGATTTTATTTTGTACAAATAGAGACTAGCAAAAGCAATGCACAAGACGACAGCAGCGGCGGCAATTTGAGAAAAACTGAATGTACGTTTCTTTTTAGCCGCTAATCTAGCCACAATTCGGCTATGAATACGAGCTTTTAGGGCTTCCTGTACTTCATCAGTGAGTGTATTGAGTAAATTCGGCCGGGATGAGAATGAATCGAAAAAACGTTCTACGATATCTATTTCTTCTGAATTGGCTTCGCCCTTTAAGTATTTGTCAATTAGCTTTTCAAGCTCTTGGTTAGGATGTTGCATAGGATTAGTACAATGTTCACTTATATAGTGCCTCTAAACGAGGAAAATGTACTAGTCTAAATAGACTTTTATTTGTAAGTGGTTTATTTGCAGTTGTATAAAATTAAAAGTAGTGTCAAAAAATGTTGAATGACAAGTTTTTTTAGTTTTTGGATTGATACGCTGAGATGATTTTGGACTGTGTTTTGGGAAGTTTCGGTCAGATCGCTGATTTCCTTTGTGGTCAGTCCATCCAGATATCTCATTTTAAAGATTTCTTTTCTCTTTTGTGGGAGATTGGCTACCCATTGTTCAATTAAAGATTTTAGATCCTTTTCGGCATATTGATCTCCCTCTACAGCTTCTTGCCATTCGTAGAACTGATATTTTTCTTCAATGAGAATATTTCTGCGTTTGTTTTTTTTATAGATTTCGAAAACCTTGTATTTCATGCAAGTAAAGAGGTATGCGCCTACGTTGTGAATCTCTCTCTTGGAACAGTGTTCCCAAAGTTCGATAAATACATCCTGAACAATCTCCTCACATGAAGCTAGATCTTCGAGCCTTTTGTAGGATTCATCTAATAATACGGACCAATACTTATCATACAAAATATTGAAAGCCTCTAAATCGCCTTCTCGAAGCCTTGCTAATAAGCTTTCGTCATGATGAGATGCATATTTATCGTTTTCCATGATATGATAGTGTGAAGTTAAATTCCATAGATGAGTAGGGTCGAGGAATATAACTTTTTTCAATAATACATATTTTATTAAATAAGGCCAATATTCGTAAGTATTTTTTATGTTTTGTGTTTGATTTCTTG
>JALAGS010000147.1 GCA_022712315.1 Sphingobacterium sp.
ATACTTTTTTGATAAATAAGCTTCCAAAAGCCAAACATTTACAATCAATTAACGAGACATTACATCAGGCCAATCCTTAAATTAACCTCAAAAATAAAAACAATTATCTAATTTACAACATGTTGGCTCATTAGTTGTCATATAAAAATCAATATATGCCAATTGCATGACTTAGCCGGTCCAAATCTGCTTCTGTATGGTGTGCATTCACCACAATCCGGTTCAATAAAGGGTCTGTAGCAAGCGGATAAGGAAAACTCGACACCAATATTCCAGCATCCATCAGTCTGGCATAGAGGGTCGGGTCCGTTGAAGAAAAAACAGGAAAATTAGAAACAGTATTTAATTGCGACGCTATACGTTCCCGAAAGTAACTTATATTATGTTGCAACTTTTGGAATTGCTCCAGATAAATCTGCTCTCCATAAACAAATGCATATAAGCTCGCCGGTGAGCTTGGAGAAGCGCCGGTATAAAAGTTGGATCGTTTAAGAGACTTGATCCGCGCCTCATCCGCCAAGATCAAACCCGCATCTGTCGCTAGACCTTTCGCCAATGAGGCAACGACAATTAATTCGATATTGGACAAGTAAAAATTGCTTCTATCGAAAGAAATACCGTTCTTACGGATAACACCAATTCCATGCGAATCGTCCAGAAGCAATACAATCTTCTTGTTTGGATCAATATGGCTAAATACCGCAAAGTCAAAGGTCTCCGGCTTCATATTATCTAGGCTGTTACTGACGATGATAAATGAAGTCTGCGGCGATTGATTGATATAAGCGACAGTAGCAGTAGCCCAGTCAACAAAACTTCCCGCTGCTGTGGGTTTTTCATCTAACCACAACGACGGGTGACAGGAAGGAGCATGCAGGACTTCTCCTTCTGCAGCCAATGTCCTGACAAGAAATTGAGTCGCCAAATATCCACTGGAAAGCAATAGGCTTGCTTCAAAACCAAAACGTTTTGCCGCATAATCCTCTGCCTGATCAAATATGTCCTGTTGCACATTATTATTTCGAGAGGTGCCATTGTTAATACCATATCGTTGTATACCTTCTATGAAAATAGAGGTATATGCTTGATCGGTTGCCAGCCCGAGATAGGATGTCCCACCGAAAAAAAGATACTCTCTATCTGTGGTCGTAATAAAACGGCCTGTTGGTTGTTCTAAACGCGTAAAATTATTCATCTATGTATTGCCGATTCATTTAACTAACGGGACAGTACTTCGGGGTTGGCTATATGTTGTGGGGCGCCTTCGAAAAAGGCGACAATATTCTCAAAGGCAAGTCTAAATAATTGTTCATAACCATTTTTCTCCACATAGCCTACATGCGGTGTACAAAGCACATTTGGCAGCTGCAATAAGGGATAGTTAGGATCAGAGATTGGTTCGGACTCATAGACATCTACCGCAGCCATCCCCGGAACACCTGTTTCGAGTGCTGTCAATAGTGCTCCCTCTTCAACCAATTCAGCACGGGAAGTGTTGACAAAAAGTGCTGTCGGCTTCATCGACCGGAGATCTTCGAGCTTTACGATACCTCGTGTCGCGGGCACTAACCTGAGGTGTAGAGTAACCACATCTGAGAAATGAAAAAAATCGGATTTACTGGCTGCAGCCAAAAAGCCATCTTTTACAGCTTCCTCGCGTGAATTTTCGCTTCCCCAAACAATTACTTGGGCACCAAAAGCTTTTGCAAACTGCGCTATTCGCTTCCCTATTTTTCCATAACTCCATATCCCTATTGTTTTGCCAGAGACACAGTCTCCTATGTTTGTTTGCCACAAACCTTTCTTCATATCGCAGAGCGCCTGAGGCAAACCACGAAGGGCATTCATAATCAAAAGCCAGGTCAATTCAGCTGGAGCAATGGGAGAGCCCATGCTTTCTGCAACTGCCACATGGAAGCGACTACAGACTGCCAAATCTAAATGGTTTGAAATTTTGCCCGTCTGGCTAATTAGCTTTAGCTTGGGAAGCTGAGACAACAGGTCTTCTGTAATTTTTGTCCGCTCTCTAATGAGCACCAATGCATCCGTATCGCTTAATTTTTCAGCCAGTAAAGCCGGATCTGAATAGGACTGTTTCAATATTTGGACATCGTGACCATCAAGAATTTTGAAACAGTCCAACTTTCGGACAGCGTCTTGATAGTCATCTAAAATGGTTATTCGCATTTTTTCTGACTTAATTTTAAACTCTTATTTTCAATATCAAACTAAAGTAAAAGACTTTTATATGCACTATAACGGCATAATTGCACCGCATTTAAAAGCAATTTATCGCGTTCTCCTCATTCCATCGCGAAACTTATTTATGGAGAAAATTTTACTTTTCGATATCAATTTACAGCATAAAGTTGGAATCCTGCAATTCGTCATGATATTTTGACATTCCATCTACTCTTTTTCGCAGGAGTGCTTACTTCAGTTGATCTTTGAAGAAAAATAAAGAAAAATGAAGCTGCTATTAACCATCCTCTTTTTAAGTATTACCGTCGTATCTGCACAGTCTATCCTAAAAGGAAAAGTGCTCGGTAAAAACGGCAAACCCATTTATTTAGCCAATGTTTATATTGAAGGAACCTACGATGGCGGAACCACAGATTCGCTTGGTAACTTCATTTTTGAAACCAATGAACAGGGGACTAAAATCATAAAAGCATCCGTTGTGGGTCTACCAAACTATAGCAAGCCTATCCAGCTACCCCAGAAAGAATTGCTGATTATTCACATGCAAGAAAGTGAGAATCGACTACAGGAAGTCACGATTCAAGCGGGGGTTCTACAAGCCAATAGCTCCGGAAAAAATACGGTAATGAGCCCACTGGATATTGTCACCACGGCAGGAAGCATGGGCAACATCATCAGCGCCCTAGCAACGTTGCCTGGTGCACAGGTCGCCGGAGAAAATGGTCGCTTGATGGTTCATGGTGGGGATGCCTCCGAAACGCAAACTTATATCAATGGAATCAGAGTTGCCCAACCCTATACCGCCACACCCAATGAGGTTCCTGTCCGGGGCAGGTTTTCTCCTATGTTATTTAAGGGAGTGAATTTTTCTACAGGCGGTTATTCAGCAGAATTTGGCAATGCGTTATCCAGTATTTTAGCGTTAAACACCGAAAATAAGATTGAACAGCCAAAAACAGAGCTCTCATTATCTTCTGTCGGATTGGGTTTGGGACACACTCTACAATGGGGGAAAAACTCGTTGACATTTAACAGCAGCTACACAAACTTAAAACCTTATTCAAAAATAATTACACCCGACATTAAATGGACAAAACCGTATGAAAATGCTTCTGGAGAAATGATCTATCGTCATCAGTTCAAAGAAGGTTTCCTAAATATCTATGGCGCCTACAATTTTGAGGATATGGGACTTTATCAAGCTGACATCAATTATAAAGAGCCTGTCCCATTGAAAAAGAAATCCAACAATTCATATGCTAATATTACCTACAGCCAGAATCTGGGAAACCGGTGGACTTTCAATTCTGGTATTGGCCTAGGCTACCTCACCGATAAGCTGCATTATGACGATATTTTCCTACCCAACGAAGAAAAGAGTCTTCATATAAAGGGAGTGCTAAGCAAAATCTGGAATAATAAGATTAAAAGTATCGGGGGTATAGAATATTTTGATAATAATTATCAAGAGGAATACCAGCGTCAAAACCTTAAATACAACTATGGATACCATAGTAAGATGACCTCTTTGTTTACCGAAACGACTTTCGGTATCCTACCAAACCTAATCGGAAAAATTGGATTACGGGAAACTTCATCCAATCTTCAGAAAAAGAATACGCTGGAACCGAGGGCCTCTTTGGGATACGCATTGAATAAATATACCCAGCTCTCCGTTGCCTATGGCTCTTTTCATCAACAAGCTGCTACTCCTGTATTAAAATATGCCCCACAGCTTGACTGGCTGGAGGCCAACCACTATATCGCCAATTATTTCTATGAACGGGCGGGCCATCTACTTCGCTTAGAAGCGTATCACAAAGAATACAGCAGCTTGGTTAAATACAATAGTATGACACCAAGCTATGACAGCCGATACGACAATACTGGAAACGGTAAGGTAAAAGGCTTTGACCTATTTTATAAAAATACCAGCAGCATCAAAAATCTCCAGTACTGGATTTCATATTCATACACCGACAGCAAGAGAAATGAGGCCAATTATCCTGCCACGGTTACTCCTCCATACGTGTATAAACACAGTATTTACCTTGTTGGAAAATACTGGTTTGCTAGCCTTCGGTCACAGCTTAGCCTAACAAACTCCTTTGTATCCGGCAGAAATTACAATGATCCTAACCAAACTGTTTTCATGAATGGACATACAAAAGGTTATAATAATCTTTCCATGAGCTGGTCGTTTCTCTACAGCCAGCAAAAAATTATCCATTTCTCCGTCAGCAACGTTCTTGGTGCCGCCCCTATTTATGGTTATCAGTATGCTGACCGACCAAATCCACAGGGGATCTACGACCGTAGACCCATCGTTCCAACAGCCAAGCGATTTGTTTTTTTGGGCTATTTCTGGACGATCAGTAAAAACGAAAAAGAAAATCAATTAGACAATCTCTAAAACTCAACAACTCATCGCAAAAATATGTCGGTTCATCCAGCATTATTTTTACTTAACAATGCTTATGACGAACTTCTTTCTTGTTGGATGAGCGATAAATCAGATACAGCAACATTAAAATATATTTAATATAAAACGAGAAATCATGAAATCATTTATTATTGCAATCATCTGCTTACTAAGCAGCACGGCATTTGCACAAGGCAATTTTGAAAAAAGTATGGGACAAGCCATGAGTTTATGGCAATCAGGAGAGACACAGAAAGCGGCAGCTCTTTTAGAGCGTATTACTCAGGTAGAAAAGGACAATTGGATTCCGGCATATTACCAAGCAATGGTGCTAACAACGGCTTCCTTCAGGGAGAAAAACAAAGAAACACAAGCAAAATATATCCAATCAGCAGAAGACATCCTGAACACAACAGCTCAGGACAATAATCCGGAATGGCTTGTTTTGCGGGCAATGAACAAAACAGCATTGATGATTACAGATCCTATGACAAAAGCGAAAGAGCTGTCACCTAGCATTATAGGGCTGTATAAAAAGGCACTAGCTATAGCTCCCAATAATCCCCGTGCTGTATTGGGACTTGCAGAGTTTCAGATGAATGCAAAAAAATATTTCAATCAAGATACCAGCAAAGAATGTGAGGATGTGAAGAAAGCACTATCTTTATTCAATGAAGAAAAAGTTACTGTCCCATTTGGGCCGTCATGGGGCAAGGACCGGGCAGAACAACTGGTAAAAGAATGCAAATAATACTTTGTGAGAAAAGCACCATTTAAAGCCATTATACAAGCGTTACTCGCAAGCTTGGTCGTAACCATCTATTTTGTGGTTGTGGCCAAACTTGACCATAATGATGTCCCTTGGACATCTATCATCTTTCATCCAAATATGGTCAGAGGTCTATTATACGGATTTTTTCTTTTTCTAGGTCATAGCTATCTGTCGAAATGGGTAGGGAAGAAGTATCCTAGCGGTAAAGATTTTGGGAAAAAGATGATCGTTTTTTATAGTGTCAGTTTCTTCTTGACCATAGGGGTCGTTTTTATGGTGAATGCTTTTTTCTCCGGCCTGTTTAATCCGGGCGTTTCAGAAAGCTTCTCTCAGCGTTTTTACCATTTTATTCATCAGCAGCGTATTGCATACTATTTTCAAACTGCCATGATATCCTGGTGCATTTCAATGTTTTTTTTTGGTTTCTATTTCTATAAAAGATTCAAAGAATCTCAAATCAAAGAATCTCATCAGGAAAAACAACAAATAACAGCACAATTTGAGTCGCTCAAGAATCAACTCGATCCACATTTCCTGTTCAATAGCCTGAATGTACTTAGTGGATTAATCGAGGAAAGCCCCAAAAAGGCGAGTATGTTTACGACTGATCTTTCTAAAATTTACCGGTATGTACTGGAACAGAAAGATAAAAGCCTGGTTTCACTACAGGACGAGCTCGCGTTTTCAAAAGCTTATTTAAATCTTCTGAGTCTACGATTCGAAGACGGCATTCAGATCGATCTACATATTAGTGAAGAGGAAAATAAAGGATTTATTTTACCGCTTTCTCTTCAATTGCTGATTGAAAACGTGATCAAACACAATGTTATTTCCCTAAAAAAGCCTCTTTTTCTGAAGATTTATCGGAATGCCGATTATCTATATGTGGAGAATAATCTTCAGAAAAAAAAAGTGCTCCATGGCAACTCAGGAATTGGTTTAAAAAATATTCAGGATCGTTATAGGATACTATCCAATTTGCCTATACACATTCAGGAAAGCGATACCGTATTTTCTGTCGGACTGCCAATTATGACTGAAATCGCTACCTAAAAAACAGTGGCTTTTAAATATACATATACGGCCAATCATTAAGAATCACATTTCAGAAGCTATAACAGGATCATCTCCAAAAAAAGATGATCAATAAGCAAGAAGGATAAACAATGAAAATATTAATTATAGAAGACGAACTCCCCTCGGCAAGGTTCCTTCAAAGAAAACTGGAGGCACTCGGTTATACAGTATCTGCCGTACTGCAGACGGTAGAAGAATCCATTGAATGGTTTCTGTCAAATACTGAACCTGATTTGCTATTTATGGACATTCAGCTCGCCGATGGGATTTCATTTGATATCCTTGAGCAGATAAAACCTAATTCGGCCATCATTTTCACCACGGCATTCGACGAGTACCTATTAAGGGCTTTCAAACAGAATAGCATTGATTATTTGCTGAAACCAATTGAAGATGAAGAATTGGAAAACGCTATCGAAAAGTTTATCCAGTATAGACGTCCCAGCCCCCAGCTTGACCTAGCGTCTCTTGAAGCGTTGTTTAAACATACAGTACAAACATATAAAGAACGCTTTACGATTAAAATTGGCCAAAGTCTAAAAGTGATAACAACCCAGCAGATTGAATGCTTTTACAGTGAAAATAAAGGTACCTACCTCTACAGCAATGAAAATGGCAACTATCTTTTAGATCAGACATTGGACGCCTTGACACCGCAGCTGTCACCCAAAGATTTTTTTAGAATCAACCGAAGCACGATTGTTCAATTTGACGCCATCAAAAATATTGCGATACACTCCAATGCGCGATTGAAAATATATCTAAAACATTATGAATCTGATGAGCTGATCGTCTCTCGTGAAAAAGTTGCTGCTTTCAGGAATTGGCTGGACAAATAATCGAAGTAGGATTTCAAAAGTTACTCATCATAAATTGAACATCTCATCAAACAGATGAAGCAAAATTGGTCTAGTTGTGAAAACGCTCAATGGCAATACGAGCTCAATAACGAAAGCGAAGAAGGATGCTACATATTGATTCTGTAGTTTAGCGGAATGCTAAAGCGGAGAGAAACTGCAAAGCCTTTTATCGGTCTATAATCCTTTTTGTCATTGATGGAGAATCCATATCCGAAGTCGAGATCCAGTAAAGTTGCTAAACTGACGCCCAATTTTGGAGTAAGGGTATAAGGAGTGACCTCTGCACGTACAAAGGGAGTTAAGACATAGGTCTGCGGATAATAAGTTATGGCAGCCTCGGGAATTACGGCAAATTTCTTTTGCGTCCAAGTGAAGTTAGCTGTTGCATCTGCCCGCAGAATATGATCTCCGATAAGGGGGAAAGCAAAATAAGCCCCCGTTTTTACAATGCTACCTTTCTGGAATTGGTAACTCAGTGTAGGGCCGATTAAATAATCTTGCGCTTTAATGCTACTACCCAGTGCAAGTAAAATAACTGTACCAATAAAATGATATATAGCCTTATTTCGCATCTTGTTTAGTAAATATGAAAATTTAGCGGAATATTCACGCCTACTGATACTGTAATTCCATCGATAGGCTTAAAATTTTTCTTCGTGTTATAATCAAATCCGTAACCAACACCCAGATCAACAATAGAAAAAAGACTTGCTCCTATTTTGGGGGTAATTGTGTAAGGTGTGAGCTCCGCTTTTACGAAAGGAAAAAGTACAAAATCATTTAAATAATATGTAAATCCTAGTTCGGGGATGACAGTCGTTTTACCTTCCATCCAGCTGAAATTGGCCCCGGCATCAATTTTCATATATTGAAAATCGTTAGGAGCGAACAAACCCCAACCCGAAACTTTCAGAAAATTACCACTTTGATACTGATAACCCACTGAAGGACCCCAGATCCATTTATTATGTTGTTTCCAAGGCTGCTCTTGTGCCATGGAAAACAAAACAAATAAAGAA